>JBLFWR010000022.1:0-36617 GCA_047611725.1 Binatia bacterium
CCGCCCCAAATTTCACGACTGAGATCGACGGGAATCTGCGGTGCCGACAACTTGGCGATGCCACGCCAAGTCGTTTGCCCCGCATAGCGCAGCGCAACACGAGCATCGACCGCAGCGCGCACCTTCGAGTTGATTCCGTCAGCGCCCACCACCAACCCCGCACGAACTTCCTCGCCATCCTCAAAGCGAACAGTGGCGAACGACTCGCCCTGTTCAACACTCGCGCAACGGCGTCCTAGTTGAACGGTGCCAGGTGCCAGCGCTTCCAACAGGACAGCATGTAGGTCAGCGCGGCGAATCGCGACAGTCGTAAAACCGTAACGCGAGGCAATCGGATCAAGGTCCACCGACTGAAGGAGCCCGTCGTCGGCATCGTGGATCTCAATTCGCGACAGGGGCACGCCACGAGCCTCGATGGCTGCAGCAACCCCAAGTCGCTCAAGAACCGACATCGCGTTGGTCGGCAGCCATATTCCTGCTCCGACCGGCGCCACCGAGTCGCTAGCCTCATAAACTGTGGCCTTGATCCGTCGACGTTGTGCGGCCAGCGCTAGCGCAAGGCCGCCGATACCGCCGCCAACAATGGTAATTTCTGAGTTCAAGAGGGGTCCTGACCATCCGCGATCCCACCGCTGGGCGCAATGGGGCTGACGATAGCTGCTGGTCGCGCGCAACGGAACTTGTCGCCCAACAGTCGAAGCGTCTCTTTGCGAGCGCTTGTACGCCTCCATGCCAACGCGACTGTTCGTTTGGGTGCTGGTGCAGCGAACGGAATGCCGACGACACCCGGCGGCAACCCGCGCGCGGCCATCGCCGGCAAGAGCGTTACACCAATATCGGTGGCCACCATTTCAACAAGAGTACCAAGCGAACTAGCACGAAAATCGCCGATCTCCAGTGCGCCGCCGCCTGCGCAAACCGACAAGGCTTGGTCGCGCAGACAATGCCCGTCTTCGAGAAGTAGCACCGAGAGGTCTTTCAAATCACGCTGCGTGACCGACGTTCGCAGTGCCAACGGATGACCAACGGGAACACAGAGCAGAAACGGGTCTTCGAAAAGCTCGAGCGTCTCCAAATTACCAAGATCGGTCTCTTCGGCCACAAGCGCCGCGTCCAACCGCGCATCCGCAACCATTTCGACCAGAGTCGCGGTTTGTTCTTCGCGCAACAGAATTCGCAGACGCGGATATTCGCGACGAATCAGGGCAAGTGCTTTGGGCAGTAAGTAGGGCGCGATCGTCGGGATGACACCCAAACGGAGATCTCCCTGCATCGGTGCCTCAAATACTTCGGCCGCCTGCACAAGCTCTCGCGTAGCGACGAGAATCTCACGCGCGCGAACGGCCAGCGACACGCCGGCCCGTGTCGCCACAACCCCGCGTCGATCCCGCTCAAAAAGACGGACCCCGAGCTGCTCTTCCAGCTCGCGAATCTGCGCGCTCAGCCCAGGCTGGGACACCGAGCACGATTCGGCTGCTCGGCGAAAATTCAGGCAGTCGGCGACAGCCACGAGATACTCAAGTTGGCGAAGCGTAGGTAGATTCATGAGAATCTCTAATTATCAATAACCCAAGAACAATCAATTGGACGAATCAGCAATTCAGCTCCATCTTGGATTTGAACCTGCCGCCTCACACAGGCGGACCAAAACCGCAGAGCCACGCTCAGCAAGGAGAAACGAAAATGACGTTTGAGAATCAGGAGGGACGACAGATCCCGCAGGTTACGTTCCGGACCCGAAACGCCGACGGTTGGAAGGACATCACGTCTTCAGAGCTCTTCGACGGGCGCACGGTGGTTGTGTTCTCCCTGCCTGGCGCGTTCACACCGACCTGTTCGAGCTCGCACCTGCCACGCTACGAGCAACTCGCCGCAGCCTTGGCCAAAGCCGGCGTCGATGAGATCGCGTGTGTCTCAGTCAACGACGGTTTCGTCATGGAAGCTTGGGGACGCGACCAGCAGGCCGTCAACGTAAGACTGCTTCCCGACGGCAACGGTGAATTCACTGAGAAGATGGGGATGCTGGTAGGCAAGGAAGACCTCGGCTTTGGTAAACGCTCGTGGCGCTATTCGATGCTCGTGCGCAATGGTGTCATCGAAAAGATGTTCATCGAGCCCGACAAGGAGGGGGATCCATTCGAGGTTTCCGATGCCGACACGATGCTGTCTTATTTGGATCCGCAAGGATCCGGCGCCGCAGATATCGTTGTCTTCTCTAAGGACGGCTGTCCACACTGCGCGCGTGCAAAGAAGGCGTTGCAAAACGCCGAGCTCGGCTATGAGCAAATCGTAATTGGCAAGGACACTGGCATGACAACCCTACGCGCGGTTTCGGGAAGTCTCACCGTCCCGCAGGTGTTCGTCGACGGAACGCTCATCGGTGGTGCCGAAGAATTGGAAGTGTACCTCACATCCCGGGACCAACGGGCGGCGTAAACACCGCTCGGATGGTGCCCGTCTCTTAGAGGGACGGGCACCATTAGAGCGTCTACTTAGCGACCTGCGCGCACGCCGGATTCGCGATCGCGGACAACAAGGACACTCCTATTGGCCCGCTTGTTGCGCCACACTTCCTCGAGGTAGCCAGAGTCCAACCAGGCATCGAGTTCAGCAAGATGTTTCGTTTTTACGACGATCGCATCAAGACCTTGGTCGATGAGTCCATCGAGTTCATCCAAGTTGCGAAACCGTGGGATCACGACCCCGCTGTACCAAGCCGTTGCGTGAGTAGACACGCCATAGCTGCGCAACATCGGATGGTGACCAACCTCGGCCACTAGCTTTTCGGCGACCGGACGCTCGCTGATTTCAATGTTGTAGAAGGAAGCCAATGGTCCGACGAAAAAGACCAGCAGGGCCAAATGCAACACACATACGGCCGAAAGCCATCGATCAATAGAGCCTTCGCGCCACAACGCAGCCGCCATGATCATTGCAGCCAATGCCAGCAGCAACGTCAGCAGCAACGTCGGCAGCCACGTAACGAGTTCGGGCTCCACGACAGAGCCCCAAATTGAAGCGGCGATAATCACCGAGGACAAAATGCCGACCCACATTGAAGTCAGTCGCGTCGCGGCGCGAGAAAGTGCAATATTTTGGCGCCACCGTTGCGCCAGCCAACCTGCGGTCACAACCGCCAGCGGTGACACGGCCGGAAGTAAGTATGTGATGAGTTTGGCCTGTGAAGGCAGGAAGAACGCAACTACGACGCCCGCCCAGACCAACGGATACAGATCAACCGGTTCGAGCTCGCGCACGCGATTGACGACGGCGGGCACCGCCACGAAAACCCACGGCAACAAACCAACCGGGAACAGCACCGGGTAGTACCACCAAGGTTCTATATGTCCGACGACACCGGCCGTCGTGTAACGCGCGATGTTGTGGTGCAACAAGAACGTCTCGATGTAATCTGGTGACGCGCGCCAAGCGAAAAAATACCAAGGGACAGCGACCAACGCAGTGATCATCAACCCCTTGATGGGTTTGATCTCAAGTATTGCCTGCGGACGTCGCGTCACACAGACCATCGCCACAAAGACCAATCCCGGCAACACGACGGCGATGGGCCCCTTGGCGAGCAACCCAAGTCCGAGCAATGCGAAGGCCGGCACAAGCGATGGCCGATCGTGGGGCGGGGAAAGGAACCATGTTCCCAACCGCCACATCGCGGTCGCGAGCAACGCTGTCATCAACGAGTCGATGATGGCCGAGTGTGCAATCCCGAAAACCAACAGCGACGTTGACAACAAGACCGCCGTCAAACGCGCAGCAACGCGGCCGTGATACAGGTCGGCCCACCGCGCCGCGACGAACACCGTCCAAACCGCGGCCAAAGCTGCTGGCAACCGAACGGCAAACGCATGGCTTCCAAAAAGCGATGTCGAGACAGCGACTAACCAGTGAAACAGGACGGGCTTGTCGACGTACGGCAGGCCCTCAATCGTGGGGGTTAGAAAATTTCCTGAAGACACCATCTCGCGGGCGATCATCGCGTGGCGGCCTTCATCGGCACCGACTAGGTGCAACCAGCCCAGCCCGAAAAGGAATGTGACGAACACGAACAGCGAAACAATGATGTCGATGCCAGTCGAAGTGGCGATCGCGGAGTTTCCCGAATCGGCGGCAATCGAACGCGGCGTGAACACTGAAAAACCTTTGTTGGGGGAGTAAAAGCGTGGCGTTTCGACGACCAACGGGCTTGATGGACATCAAGTGGCAAACGGAGAAACGACCGTCG
This sequence comes from Binatia bacterium, assembly GCA_047611725.1. Classification (GTDB taxonomy): domain Bacteria; phylum Desulfobacterota; class Binatia; order UBA1149; family CAITLU01; genus JBLFWR01. The sequence goes on from JBLFWR010000022.1 coordinate 4,241, forward strand.
GAACGCCACGCTTTCTACCACTCCTGGAGCTGAGGAGCAGCGCCAAAGAATAAGCAATTGGCGTGCCGTTCTATCCGGATTCTAAAAACTCTATACAAAACAAGCAGTTACAAGCCCACTGCTGCGCCAGCCCCAAAAAACCCTACGAAATCACGCAATCTCATGCAGCCTTCTCGCGCGAGATGCGCAAGTTATTGCGCGGTTTGGTTTTCAATCCCAAAGGCTGACTACTGGTTGACTACTGGCTGGGCACGGGCTGGGCACGAGCTGGGCGTGGGCTGGGCGCAGCCTGCCGAGAGCCTGGGCGCAACTGACGTGAATCGGCCGTGGTTTTTCTATACTCAAAGCGTTCGCGGCCCTCGGCCACGAACGTGAATCACCCCTGTGCAGCAACCCGACACCATTGAACGACCCGGCAAACCCGGCAACCCCGGCAAACCTGGAAAGAGGCGGTATGGCACCGATCGCCCCTACTCAATGTGGACCTCGATCCCGACCCGCATTGTCGGACTTTCGATCGGCCTGGTCTTTGTCACGGTCGCCCTGCTGGGCATTCTGGCATACGCAAGCGCCACTCGCTCACTGTTCGATGCCGCCGAGAGTCGCCTGACGCTAGTCGGTTCAGGTGCCGCCACTCTCCTTGAAAACGAGCTTCGGGAGCGATTCCAAATCATCCAATCCTGGGCGGCACTCGACGTCATGCAGGAAATCAACAGTGCCGATCGCCGCGGGCACCTGGCCACATTCCTGACTCGCTCAATCGACCCGCGACGCCCCGAACGCGGCGCAATTTGCATGGATGCCAAGGGCCGAATCATAGCCCAAGCCGGGTTGGACGGCCTGGCCAGCATCGCAAGACCCCGTGAAGTGCCTCAGGTTCTTCCGCGAAATTTTGAAAGCATGGCACTCGTCGAGTTCGGCGTACCCGTCATGGCGGGCCCCGAGTCGGCCCTACGAATCGGAAGCCTATCGGTTTTCGTCGAGCCTCACGCCCTTCTCGTCGAGATCGCCAGTGTCTACGAGCGCAACCCCTGGCTGGGATTTCGCCTCGACGCGGTGGCCGACTCTGAAAGTCGAAACCCCACACCGGACCCCACTCAAATCGAGTTTCGACGAAACGTGCGAATCCCCGATATCGCAGCTGGCTGGCACTTCGTGCTGACCATCACCGAACCCGTGGAGCGCACCTTAACGCCGGTAAAGACCCTGAGGCGCCGCATCATTGTGGGGGCCTTGGCCGTAATGCTACTCGCGTCAATTGCTGGCAGCGCCCTGGCTCTGCGCATTAGCCGCCCCATCCGCAATCTGACCCTGACCGTGCAGAATGTTGCACGCACCCATGACAAGGAGCTGTTGCTGGAACTGCCCAAGACCAGCGGGGAGGTCGGAGTCTTGGCCGCCGAGTTCGGCAGTATGATCAGGGCGCTGGCCGAGGCCGAAGAGCAAAGCGTGGCACAGTCGCGTTTGGCGCTACTGGGTGAGGTCGCCGCCAGTGTGGGGCATGAGGTTCGCACACCGCTGTCCGCGCTGAGAACGGCCGCTCAATTGCTTGGCGACGAGAGCATCGGCGAAACCCAACGCCAACGCCTGGCTGAGGTCATCGTTTCCGAAGTTGATCGACTCAATACCGTCGTTACGGACCTGACCGACAGCGCCAAGCCACGCACCGCGCGCAAGCGGCCAGTTAAAGTCTCCGATGTCATCGAAAGAACGGTCGGGTTTTTCCACACCGCCGATCCGACCGGGCGGGGGCGACTGACCAGTCACGTCGGCAAAACCGAGATGACGGTTGTCGGTGATCCCGACCAACTCCACCAAGTCCTGCTCAACCTCGTTCGCAACGCCACACAGGCAGGGGGTCGCGACACCCAGGTTCGTATCCACGCCGAGCAGGACAACGGCATGGCTTGCATTGTGGTCGAGGACAACGGCCCTGGCTTTACGATCGAAGATCCCGCTCGCCCGTTTGCAACGTCGAAGCCCGACGGGGTTGGACTTGGACTGTCGATCGCCAAGCGTATCGTAGAAGACCATGACGGAACTCTGGAACTCGCCAACGCACCGGGCGGAGGCGCACTGGTGGCGATTGTACTACCGCTGGAGCCGGATACGTAAAAAACCATGAGCAGTAGCCCAAACATTCTAGTCGTAGACGACGACGACGGCTTGCGTGAGATGCTGGAGCTTTTGCTTGGCACCAAGGGCTACAAAGTGCGCCCAGCCGACGGCGTCCCCGCTGCGCTGGAGCTACTGCACCAACATGACTTCGACCTGATTTTGTCCGATGTCCGCATGCCGGGCGGCGGCGGCAAAGCGCTTCTTGAAAAATTGCGCGCTGAAGGAGACCTAACGCCTTTCATCTTGCTTACCGCCTACGGCACGATCGACGACGCCGTTGCGGCGCTGAAGCTCGGGGCAAACGACTACCTGCAAAAGCCCTTCGACAAAGACGACCTTCTACTCCGCATCGAGCGAGGTCTGGCCAACGCTCGCGTGACCGCCGACGCGGATTATCTACGAACCGAGCGCGACCAAGATTGGCGCTTTGGCAGCCTCATCGGAGTCTCGCCAACGATGAAGAAGGTCGCGTCGCTTATTAAGCGGGTCGCGCAAAGCGACGCCAGTGTGCTGCTGACTGGCGAAACCGGCACTGGAAAGGAATTGGCAGCCCGCGAAATTCACGACCGCAGTGCCCGAAGCGATCGACTTCTGGTTCCGGTCAATGTCGCCGCCCTGCCCCGTGAGCTGATTGAAACCGAACTCTTCGGACACGAGCGTGGAGCGTTCACCGGTGCGACCGATCGTCGCCTCGGGCGTTTTGAGGTCGCCGACGGTGGCACTTTGTTTCTCGACGAGATTGGCGAGGCCCCGATCGAGTTGCAGGCCAAACTGCTGCGCGTGATTCAGGATGGAATGATCCAAAGGGTTGGTGCCACAAAAGAACGTTCCGTCGATGTTCGTCTCATCACTGCTACAAACCGCGACTTGAACGCTATGGTTGACCAGCACCTGTTTCGGTCTGACCTGCTCTATCGAATTCGAGTCATCGAGATTCGCCTGCCTCCCCTTCGCGAACGCCGAGAAGACATTAGGTATTTAATCGCAGACTTTCTGCAGCGAATGCGGGAAGGGCGTACCCAAACCCGCATTACCGAGCGCGCACTGGCCCTGCTACAGCGCTACGACTGGCCTGGAAACGTACGCGAACTGCGCAATGTCGTGGAACGGGCTGATATCCTGAGCGACGGCGACGTGATCGACGTAGAGCATCTTGAGTTCAGCATTGATCAACCCAGCGCTGGAGGCGGCCCCGTCCTTCCCACAGCGAGTGCCGCCGGTGGACTCAGTGACGCCTTGGATTCCTGTGAACGCGACATTATCGAACAAGCCTTGCTTGAGTGTGATGGTGTCAAAGCGCGGGCTGCGCGCCTGCTGCACGTAAGCGAGCGCACCCTTTGGTACAAACTGCGCAAGCACGGGCTGACTTAGCTCCGAAGAGTTCATCGCAAGCTATCGCTACCCGGTGCCTTAAGACGTAAGGTTGCTGGATGAACCGGTTCCTAGCGACGCTGATCGTCCTCATTGCAACCGTCGTCTCGGGACCGATCAACACCGGGTCTGCATCCGCTGATCCCCTCTGCATGGGGCGCAAGCCTACCGCTACATGCAGCATCGGCGGTAAGGCCACCGTCCTTTGCGTCGGAGGTCCGGGCGTAGACCACATCATGGGATCCGACGGTCTTGACGTCATTGTCGGCGGCGGCGGCGATGATCAGATCAGCGCCGGTGCAGGGAACGACGTTGTTTGCGGCGGCGCCGGCAACGATACAATTCGCGGGGAATCCGGCAACGACAAAATCGATGGCGAAACCGGCAACGATGTTCTCGATGGCGGATCCGGCAACGATATCTTGCGCGGAGGAAAGGGCTCCAATCTGTGCGTGGACGGCGAAGACTCCAAAGCCTGCCGCACCACTGACAAAAACGCCTCGGCCGAGGTGAAAGCGATCACAAGCGCCGCCGAAGAGGCGCTCGCAGAGGCACGCGTTGCCCGCGAGGAAGCTGTGGCCGCAGCCGCGCGCGCCGAAGCGGCCGAGCTACGTGCCCAACAACGGGCACGAGAGGCGATGGAGCAATCACTCGGCTCCGACATCGACAGGTCCGGAGCCAAAAATCCGGAACGAATCACGCGGAAAAAGAAAGAAAAGCGTGCGCAGGCCGAAGCAAAACGGGCAAGCGAAGAAGCGACCCGAAAGGCACGGGCGGCGACCCAGGCAAAACAAAAGGCCGCTCAAGAAAAACTCGCCGCCGAGCGCGAGCGTGCGCAGGCCCTTGCCAACGCTGCACGGGAATCCGTCGTGCCCCCTGCGCCGGCCGTTGTGCAACCTCAGGCGCATGCGGCCGACGCGCAAGCGGTCGAGACACGGAGTGCGGCTTCGGAACGTGACACTGCTGATCTCGCGGTGAAACGCGAATTGGGTATCGCCCGGGCGCGCGCGGCTGACGCACTACTTCGACTCAAAGCAAATCTAGCCGTCAAACTTCCATCGGAGCCACCGGCCAACCAAGCCGACGACCGGGCTCCAACTCTGGAGACGCCCGCTGCAACGACCCGGCCCGTCAAAATTCCCGGGTTGGGCGACTCCGCTGAAACTCCCTCGTCCAATTCGTTCAGCGACATCACCGACGAACTCCCCGTCGGGCTCATGATCAACGCGGCCAACGTCGCCAACTACGCGCAGTTTACGGGTCCTGCCATCCAGTGGCTGGTCGAGAACGGTGTCACACTCGAAGTCGGACCCTACAAGACCGTCAGGAACCCTCCCCCATTCATCGAAGCCACGGAACGCTACGCAGCCCAGGTCAAAATTTCCGAAGACTCCACTCACCTGATCAATCACGTGGCCGGTCTTCCGTTTCCCAACGTCAACGCGAACGACCGCCAAGTGGCCGCCAAGTTGATGTACAATTTCAACTCGGCGATCGCGCGCGACGATCTCGATCTACGAAATTTCGAATGCAACACCGGGACACTCGGACGCGACGGTGATCCGGTTCGCATTGAGCGAACCTTTGTCGTCAATCACCTGCGACGCCTGTTTTTCACGGAGCGCACCACCGTCGCTCCGTTCCCCGAATTACAACCAAACCGCGATCGAGTCCGCTACAAAGAGGCGCTCCTGCCACTACTCGAGCCCTTCGACTTGAAGGGAGTCGGGGTGGCAACCTTTCGCTACCTCGACCACACCCGTCAAGACGACAGTTGGCTCTATCTTCCTCAATTGCGTCGCGCGCGACGTTTGTCGTCGTCGCAGCGTTCCGACGCCCTGTTCGGCCAAGACACAGACCAGGACAGCTTCGCGGGATACGCCGGCAACGTCGGCTGGTTCGATTGGAAATTGCTCGGCGAAAAGACGGTGCTCGCGACCTTCCACGAAACCGGGATCCCAGTAGACTGGGGCCCCCCGTCGGGAGACTTCATTCACAAGGGGACTTGGGAACCCCGCCAGGTCTGGGTCGTGGAGGGTGCATCCAAGCTTCGCGACTACGCCTACTCCAAGCGCGTGATCTATATCGATAAGGAGAGCTGGCGGATTCCGTTCTCAGACCTGTACGACCGTGACGGAGAACTGTGGAAGGTCTGGGTGAACAGCTTCAAATTCGCCACTCACCCCTACCCGGGCGCACGGTACGGGTTCGACTACGAGATTCCCTATGAGCCGTCGATCTCGATGGTTGATTTGCAGGCAAGGCACGCAACCTACTGCGCGCTACCCGGACGAAGGTTCCCGGGAGAACAAGGCTGGTACGTCAATCTTGGCGAAAGCGAAGGAACCGTCGAATCGTTTTTCGATATCAGCTCGATCATCGCCTCGGGGCGCTAGCGGTAAACGAAACAGCTAACGCGCGTTGCGCGCTTTCAGGTTTTGTAAGCCAGCGACAGTGCCTGTGTCCCGATATTCCCGCCGTCGCCGCCGTCGGCATCTACGGCTTCCTCGAACAGTTCGATCGCCGTGTCCACGCCCGCCAAATTTTCGGCGTCGACATCATCGGCTGCCTCCTGGACAAGGCGTAGGTCTTTGAGGAGATGCGCGATGCTAAAGCCCGGAGCAAAATCGCCGACAATTTGACGGGGGCCAAGGTGTTCAAGCGCCCACGAACCAGCCGCACCTGTCTTGCAAACGTCAACGACCATCGCGGGGTCCAGCCCAAGGCTACGAGACAATTCCAGAGCCTCGGTCAACGCGACCATATGCCCGGCTCCCAAGACCTGATTGCAAAGTTTCACCGACTGTCCTGCGCCCACGGGGCCGCAGTGGTGCACGTTGCTTCCCATGACATCGAGAAGCGGGCGCACCCTGGCGAAGTCGTCTTCGGTTGCGCCGACCATAATCGTCAAGGTCCCGGCAATGGCGCCAATGTCGCCACCGCTAACTGGCGCATCAACAAAGCGAAGGTCTTCGCCGGTTAACTCTTCGGCCAATTCTCGGGCGGCGATCGGCCCGATTGTACTCATGTCAACAACCGTCGTTCCGGCCGCGGCGTGGGTGGCTACACCCTCATCGCCGGCAAGAACCTGTTCGACATCGGGGACATCCGAAAGGCAGGAGAAGACGACCGAAGCCCCTTGGACCGCCTCGGCCACGGTGGTGCAACCAATGCATCCGGCCGCAATGGCTTCCCCCACGCTGGCGCGATCGGCGGTGCGGTTCCAAACGCGAACGGTGTGCCCTGCGCGCGCAAGGTTAACGGCCATCGCGCCGCCCATGCGGCCCATCCCAAGGTAAGCAACGGTTTCGCTCATTTAGGCCGGGCCAATCTGGGTCTGACCGCCCATGTATCCACGTAGCGCTTCGGGAATTTCAATCGATCCGTCAGCACGCTGGTAGGTTTCCATAACCGCAATCAGCACCCGCGGAAGCGCCAGTCCAGAACCGTTCAACGTATGCACAAGCTGCGGACGATCCTTGCCGTCGCGGAAACGAATGTTCGCGCGACGCGCCTGAAAATCACGGAAGTTCGAACAAGAGCTGACTTCCAACCACTCGTTACAGCCCGGTGCCCAAACCTCGACGTCGTACTTGATCGCCGAAACAAAGCTCAGGTCGCCCGTACACATCTGAAGAATACGATGCCGAATGCCTAGACGCCGACACACCTCTTCGGCATTGCCGACAAGCATGTTGAGCTCTTCATCACTGGTTTCGGGCCGCACGAACTTGACCATCTCGACCTTGTCGAACTGGTGCCCTCGTTTGATCCCTCGCACATCGCGCCCAGCCGACATTTTCTCGCGACGAAAGCACGGGGTGTAAGCGACGTGTTTAATCGGCAGCGAGGCACCGTCGAGAATCTCATCGCGGTACAGATTCGTTACGGGAACTTCGGCCGTGGGGACCCACCAAAAGTCTTCTTCAATATCGCGATATAGATTGTCGCCAAATTTCGGAAGATTTCCGGTTCCGTACAGGCACTCGCCGCGCACCATGGCCGGAGGGTAAATCTCCGTGTAGCCATGCTCACGAGTGTGCAGGTCAAGCATGAATGAGATCAATGCTCGCTGAAGGCGCGCGCCATCACCCTTGAGAACGTAAAAGCGTGAGCCTGATATTTTCACCCCACGCTCGAAATCGATCACGTCGAGTTCTTCTCCCAATTCCCAGTGTGGGCGGGGCTCGAAATCGAAGCTGCGAAGCTCATCTTCAGTACGAGTGACGATGTTTTCCGAATCGTCAGCTCCAACGGGAACGGCCTCGTGCGGGAAGTTCGGAAGCTCCAGCATCATGCGCTTGTAGTCGTCTTCAACCGCATCCAGCTTCTGCTGCCCTTCGGCCATGCGATCGCCCAGAGTTCGGACAGCGGCCTTAGCGGCCTCCTGTTCTTCGCCCGGCTTCATCTTGCCGATGCTCTTGGAAGCCGTGCGGCGCTCGGCCTGCATCGACTCGACTTCCGCGATCAGGCGCCGTCGCTCGGTATCGGTGTCCAGCACGCGCTGGACCTCTTCGGCAGTACAGCCAACCAGGGCCAGTCGTTGTTTGGCAAGTTCGGGATCTTCACGCAGCAAGCGGATGTCGAGCATCGTAGGGGGGCCTTGTTCCTGGTCTGAAATTGGACACGGGCCCCTTGGCCCGTGCGTTGCGCCGCAGTGAAGGGGATTCGTTCCAGAGGTGCAAGCTCGCGAAACTGCGTACCGCGTGGCAGCGGTCAGAATCCGTCGGCTCCATCAAACGCGCCACGGACCAGGACGGCCCTAAGGGTGCCCCTCTCTACCGCTACGACGTCGAAACGAAGCGGACCCCGCCAGGCCCCAGGACGGGCCAGCAGTGCCGCAGCGAGCAGGGAGATGCGTCGCTGTTTGCGGGCGTCAACGGCCAGGAGAGCGGCATCGATACTGCTGCGCAATTTCACCTCAACGATCGCCAAAGTGTCGCCATCGCTGGCCACGATGTCGATTTCCCCTAACCGCGTTCGCACGTTGCGGGCGAGAATCTCGTAGCCTTCACGCTCCAGCAGACTTGCCGCCGCATCCTCGCCTTGGCGACCCAACTCAATACGGCGCTCAATACGGCGGAGCTCCGCAGAGACAGGGGCCTTTTTGCGGGCGGGCATGCCCTTGTGTCCCATCTCCAGGCGCGCTGGCGCAATGCCATGGCTGGCATCTAACGCCGCTATTTTGCAGGCCCATAGCACGCGTGGTAACACGCGCGCCATGGATCTGACTGACGCTGACGTGCGCAAGGTTGCCTCTCTGGCCCGTCTCGGGCTGAGCGAAACCGAGATCGCCGACCTAAGAAACGATATGAATGGCATCCTGGACTACGTCGCCAAGCTCTCTGAGCTCGACACGGAGGGGATCGAGCCGACCTCCCACGTGGTGACCATCAAAAGGGCGCTGCGCAAGGACGTGGTCACCAACGAGCCATGCCCGGAAGACGCCGTCGCGAACGCTCCGCGCCGCGAGAAAACCTTCTTTGCCGTCCCCACGATCATCGAATGAGCGACACAATGAGCGGCCTCCACACCCTGTCTATTGAAGAGGCGTCGCAACGTTTGGCCACCCGCCAGATCAGCGCCGCCGAACTCACCGAGGCTTGCCTGGAGCGAACACTGGCTACCGAGCCCGCGGTGGGCAGCTTTCTTGAGGTCACCGCAGATCTGGCTCGGGCCCAGGCCGCCGCTGCCGACCAGCGCCTCGCAGCCAACGACGATGTCCGCCCGTTGACCGGGATCCCGATCGGTCTCAAAGACATTTTCCTGACCAAGGATGTCCGCACGACCTGCGCCTCGCGCATGCTTGAAAACTTCGTCCCTCGCTTCGACGGCACCGTCGCCGCTCGCCTCAAAGAGGCCGGCGCGGTCCTTATCGGTAAACTGAACATGGACGAGTTCGCGATGGGTTCATCGTGCGAAAACTCAGCCCTGGGACAAACCCGCAACCCCTGGAACCTCGACCACGTTGCTGGCGGCAGTTCCGGAGGCTCGGCATCGTCTGTCGCCGCCCGCCAGGTTTTGGGCAGCTACGGAACTGACACCGGAGGGTCGATTCGACTTCCGGCTTCCTACTGCGGCGTAGTCGGCATGAAGCCAACCTACGGGCTGGTCAGCCGCTTTGGAGTGATCGCCTTCGCGAGCTCGCTGGATCAGGTCGGGCCGTTCGCCACGACTGTGCGGGGAACGGCAATGCTTCTTGAGGCCGTGGCCGGACACGATCCGCGCGATTCAACGTCAATCCCCTCGCCTGCTCCCAGCTTTAAAGAAGCCATCGGTCGCGGCCCCGAAGGCCTGCGTGTCGGCGTGCCACGAGAGTGGTTCTCGGATGCGATGACCGCCGACGTCGCAACCGCCGTTCGGGCGGCCTTGTCACAACTCGAGTCGCTTGGCTGTACGTTGGTCGATGTAAGCCTGCCGCACACCGAGTATGCAGTCGCCACTTACTACTTGATCGCCACTGCCGAAGCGTCATCGAACCTGGGGCGCTACGACGGCGTACGCTACGGAATTCGTGAAGGTGAGAAAGGCGGATTGCGCTCCATGTACGAGGGCACTCGTGACGCGGGCTTCGGCCCCGAGGTAAAACGCCGCATCCTTCTTGGAACCTACGCGTTGTCGGCAGGCTACTACGAAGCGTACTACCTCAAGGCAATGCAGGTTCGCACCCTGATTCGTCGCGATTTTGCTGAGGCATTCCAGAAGTGTGACGTCATTGCGGGAGCAACCTCGCCCTGCACCGCTTTTCCGGCCGGATCTCGCACCGGCGACCCGTTGGCCATGTATCTCTCTGACATTCTAACGATTTCGGCGAACTTGGCCGGCCTACCGGGCGCTTCGATTCCTTGCGGATTCGATGACGCTGGCATGCCCGTCGGTCTGCAGATTCTGGCACCACCTCTTGGTGAGGGTGCTCTGCTTCAAACGGCGGCGGCCTACGAAGATGCAACGGCTTGGAAGACACACATGCCGGAGGTCGCAGTCTAATGGCGCGCAAGGTTGAAGTTGTAAGCGAAGTCGAGGCCGGCGATTGGGAACTCGTCATCGGCCTTGAAGTGCATTGCCAATTGGCGACCGCTTCGAAGTTGTTCTGTGGCTGCTCGGCCACCTTCGGTGCTGGCCCCAACGAGCACACCTGCCCTGTGTGCCAGGCCATGCCCGGCGTCCTGCCCGTGCTCAACGAATTGGCCGTCGAGTACGCGGTACGAATGGCACTGGCCACCGAATGTACGATCAACGAAACCAGTCGATGGGCGCGCAAGAACTATTTCTACCCCGACTTGCCGAAGGCCTATCAGATCACGCAGTACGAGTTGCCCTATTGCGAGCACGGACGAGTCGAAATCGAAGTCGAGGGACAGCCCCGCGTTATTCGGTTGACCCGCATCCACATGGAAGAAGATGCGGGCAAGAGCGTTCACGATGCCCACGACGACTTCTCGTACGTAGACTTAAACCGTGCCGGCGTTCCGTTGATGGAGATCGTCAGTGAGCCCGACGTCCGCAGTGGCCCGGAAGCATCCGCCTATTTGCGCAAGATGCGTTCAATCGTGCGCTACCTGGGAATTTCTGACGGCAACATGAACGAAGGCTCGATGCGCTGCGATGCGAACGTTTCGCTGCGCAAGCGTGGGACCGAGGCACTCGGTACGCGCACTGAATCGAAAAACCTGAACTCTTTCCGATCGGTCGAACGTGCGATCGCATGGGAAGCCGAACGTCAGGCCGAGATTCTAAATTCCGGCGGACACATCGCCCAGGAAACACGCCTTTGGGACGCTGACCGTGGAGAGGGGCGTTCCATGCGCAGCAAGGAAGAAGCGCACGACTATCGCTACTTTCCGGACCCCGATCTGTTGCCACTTCTGATTCCCGCAGCCGAGGTCGAACGCATTCGCGCATCGATGCCCGAGCTTCCGGCAGCACGGCGTGCGAGATTCGAAAGTGAGCACGCGCTGCCGGCCTACGACGCCGAAGTGCTCACGGCCTCCAAAGAGCTAGCGGATTTTTTCGAACAGGCCGTGGCCGTGCATCCCAACCCCAAAGGCATTTCGAACTGGGTCATGGGTGAGGTTATCCGGGTTGCCAATGAACGCGCTGACGGAGCCGAGCCCGACTACGTCGACCTGCCGCTGTCGCCCGATCGCTTGGCGGCCTTGGTCGCCTTGGTCGACGAAGGAACGATCTCGGGCAACATCGCGAAAAAAGTCTTCCAGATCATGGTCGATACCGGCGATGAGCCTTCGACGATCGTGGAGCGGGAAGGCCTATTACAGGTCAGCGACGAGGGCGCTATCGACGCCATCATCGACGATGTTCTGGCTTCCAATGCTGACAAAGTCGAGGAATATCGAGGCGGTAAGGACAAATTGCTCGGGTTCTTCGTCGGTCAGGTCATGAAGAAGAGCGGCGGCAAAGCCAACCCGCAGGTGGCCAACGAACTTGTGCGAAGAAAGCTGAAAAGCTGAAAAGCTGAACGTTCGTTCACCCTGCATCGAAACCTCTTCCTGACCGCGCGACCGGCGGCTACAGTGGCAGGTAGAGGAAGAAACTCGAGCTCCCGTACGGGGCATGGTCAGGTCGGTTCAACCCGCCCGACTGTGTTGCGGAAGGCTCGGACCTCCCTTTTTCTAGGGGAGACAAAGCATGACTCAGCCGGCAACCGCGTCGTCCCGAGACGACACGCAACCATGTTCGTATTTCGACAATGAAGACAGGCCCGGAATGAAGTCTGCGGGCTGCGTTCTCGTGGTCGATGACGATCGACTACAACAGGTCGCCATTGCTCACGCACTGGCATCCAGCGATCCATCCTACAAGGTCGTCTGCGTTGGCTCGGCATGCCAGGCCCGAGAAGCGTTGCGGCACGGTGACTTCAGCGTCGCGCTTATAGACCACTATCTCGGTGACGGGCTCGGACTCGAACTGATTCAAGAAGCTGCGCCGACTCCAGTGGTCGTGGTAACCGGTGCCGGGAACGAGGAAATTGCGATCGAGGCGATGCGCGCTGGCGCCTACGACTATGTCGTCAAGGATCAACGGTCGGGCTATTTGGCCGCCCTGCCCGCGACCATTGGACATGTACTGGCTCGCCGAAGTGCCGAAATCGCGGCCGAAACCAAAACCCGCGAGCTGGCAAGGGCCAATCGCGAGCTTGAAGAGTTCGCCTACGTCGTCTCGCACGATCTGAAGTCACCCCTGCGCGCTGTAAAGGGATACATCCAACTTCTTCGAGAGGACGGCGGTGACACGCTGACCAAAGGCAACAACGAGTACCTTTCACGCATCGATCGTTCCGCGAGCCAGATGGATCGCTTGACCGCAGAGCTCCTGGAGTACTCTCGAATTGGGCGAGTCGCAGCGCTCCCCGAATTTGTCGACACCAAGCTGCTGGTCGAAGATATCATCGCCGACACCCAAGCTGCTAACAACGAAATTGGCGCGCAGATTCTCATCGACGGTGTACTTCTTCCTGTACAGGCGAGCGCTGTTCGGGCTCGGCAACTTTTTCAAAACTTGATCGGCAACGCGCTAAAGTTTCACGGCGCAAAACCACCGGCCGTACGCGTATCCGCACGGGACTTGGGCGGGATGATTGAGTTTTCGATCGCAGACAATGGCATCGGCATCGGCCCGGAACACTACGAATCAATCTTCCGCGTGTTCAGCCGAGTTGGCCGTGCCGATGAATACGAAGGAACCGGGATAGGCCTGTCGGTCTGTAAGAAAATCTGCGAACAACACGGCGGGACGATTCGGGTAGGGTCCGTGAAGGGTGAAGGAACAACCTTTACTTTCACACTACCCACTGTCGAGATCGCTACCGAAGACGTATAGACACGCAGATCTCGCGCAACGAAAAAGGGCCGGCTGTTCACCTTGAACAGCCGGCCCTTTTCTATTTACCCTTTCGCAAAAGGTCAGTCGCAAAAGGTCAGTCGTAAATGACAACGGACCGGATGACATCGCCTTCCTTCATCGCGACAAACGCCTCGTTAATATCGTTGATCGTGATTCGCTGTGACACCATACTTGCCAAGTCGAGATCGCCGGCCTTCGCCATATTCACGAATTTTACGAAATCCTGACGAACATCGGCCGAGCCATAAATCGTTCCTACGATCGTCTTGTTCTGAAGTGCAATCAGAGCTGCGGGAAGACTCACCTCGTCGTTGAGGTCAGGAACCCCGACGAAACACGTAATGCCGCCGGAGCGGGTCATATCGTAGGCCTGTCGCTGCAACGCCGGCACCCCGACAACTTCAAACGCGACGTCGACGCCGCGACCTTCGGTGAGCCCCTGGACAAATTCCAGCGTGTCGCCAACTGTCGGATCGTGGGTGTGGGTTGCGCCAAACTTTATCGCCGTGGCTCGCTTCGCCTCGTTCAAATCGATCGCAATGATGGTTCCGGCACCGGCGATTCGACAGCCCTGAATCACCGACTGTCCGACTCCACCGCAACCGATGACAGCAACCGTTTGGCCGGGCTGAACTTTGGCGGCATTCAACGCCGCGCCGACGCCAGTGGTCACACCGCAGCCAACCAGGCAGGCCTGCTCAAGAGGAAAGTCAGAAGGAATTTTTACCAGCGCCGACTCATGAACGACCGACTCTTCGGCAAAAGTGGCCAAGCCACCAACGGCTCCAAACATCTTACTGCCGTCGCTGCGATTGAAAGGCATAATGCTCATACCGGTCATGAGGGCATTCTCGCAAATAAACGGCTGGCCGTTTGCACAATAAAAACAAGCGCCGCACGCCGGGACAAAACTGCCCACCACGTGATCGCCGTTCCTTAGGCCGATAGAGTTATCGCCCGCGTCAATAACGACACCGGCCCCCTCGTGCCCGAGGATGCAGCCAGGTGGAATCGGCAGCTTCCCATCCCAAATCGAGAGATCCGAATGGCAAACACCGCTGGCAGCCCACTTTACGTGAACCTGCCCCGGCGCAGAGGGTGGATCCAAGGTCAGTTCTTCGACGACCATGGGCGCGAGATTTTCTAGAAACAGACATGCTTTCATGAGCCGCTAGATAGCGAGGAAGCGGGGCAAAGGGAAGGGAGGCTGCACGGGAGGCAGTACGGTTGTCAGCCAGATTTCCCAAATCGCTGTAGGAGGAGAGGTTGCCTAAGCTCGTCAGCCCCCGCTACTGTAGGGGCTTAGGAAATTGTCGTGGCAAAGAAAGCGGCGATTGCTAGAAGTGTCCCCCCATAGCACGAGATGATAGCTGCCAGATGACCTCACCAACGCGCCAGGATTCGGCATCGGCTCGTCGTTCTCTTGAGCGCCAATTGGCGTTGACGACACTGATCGCACGCCTGGCCACCGATTTTATCGGACTGGAATTCGACGAAATCGACGGCGGTATTCAGCGCGCGCTTCGCGAGGTTTCCGAGTTCTTCGGCAATGATCATGCGGGAATCGCCACGAGCAACAGCGACGGCAGCGCCTGGACTCTAGAACACGAATGGCACCAAGACGGCGGCCCGCCAATCGCCTCCGACTTCGGCCCAATCCTCACGGCTTCGCAGGACGTACACGAGCAGCTCCAGCGCGGAGTCGCGACCATCGTCCCGGACTTGACCAACGTGTGGTCGCTGGCTTCCAATGACCAGAACGCGATGATTGCAAGCCTCGGCCTGCAGTCGATCGCCCTGTTACCCATTGTGCCGACTCCCGGGGAACTGAAGGGTCTTGTCATTTTTGCGGGCAGCAAACCGGTGAGCGATAGCGAGACCGACCTGCGAACCGTCGCCGATGTGGTCGCTGGTTTTTTTCTACACGCGCTGGAACGCAAGGCCTCGGATCGGGCGTTGGCAACCTCGCAGGGACGCATGCGTGTACTGGAGGAATCAGACGGCATCGGCATGTTTCTCGCCGATGCCGACGACAAAATCACAACGATAAGCCGACGACTTCTCGACCACTGCCCCAACGTCCTGAACGATGCGCTGCGCTGGCAAGAGCTGCTCCAGCCTATGGATGGCAGCTCGATTCACGAAATTGAAAGCTCACTGTCAGCCCCGGGTGGCTGCCACGCATTCGAAGCAGGGTTCGGCTCCGGCGAATCGTCCAAGACGTACATGGTCAGTCTGACACGTATAGACGACGCCGACGACGCCGACGATGTTGAAACCGTAGGCCTGTTGATCGATCTCTCTGAGCGTAAAAAAGCGGAAGCGCAACTCGCTTTCCATGACGAATTGAATCGACTTACCACTCGCCTGGCAGGGCGCTTCCTAACTGCCAAGGCCTCGAACTCCGAGAAAGTGATGCGCGAAGCGATGGGCGAAATTGGCGAGTTCTTCGAAGTCGACCGGTGCTCGTTCTATCTCGCTGATGCCGAATACAAAGAGGCGCTGGCCACCTATTTCTGGACGAAAAGTGATGTGGATGAAGCCGCCGAGCCAGTACAGGTAATTCCGCGCGAATGGTTTCCTAAATTTTACGATTGGATTTTCGTTCAACGCCAAATCGCCATCATTGAATTCGACGAGTTGGCCGAGAGTTTCAAAAAACTCTCACGTCAATTGCTGACCGCCAATTTTCGCAATGCATTGATTCTTCCCATTGTCGTAGGCGACCGAGTCATCGGCTTTCTCGCCGCGAGTGACAGTCAAGACCCCAGAAAATGGGAACATTCACGGGTTGCAGCGCTCAACGTTCTTGGCGAAATCCTCGGCAGCGCCTACGACCGGCACCAAACTCGCGAACAACTCGCAGAAATAAACACCAACCTAGGCAAGTTGGTCGAGGAACGAACCGTGCAGCTACGCACTGCCAACGCAGAACTTGAGGCGTTTAGCTACTCTGTGTCTCACGATCTACGATCTCCCCTGCGAACAATTGACGGATTTTCCGAACTCTTACTCCAAGAGCATTCGGGTCAGCTCGGCGACAACGGTCGCGCCTTTCTCTCGCGCGTACGAACGTCGAGCCAGCAAATGGGATCTTTGATCGACGCTCTTCTTGAACTGGCACGGACTTCGCGCGCACCAGGGACACAGCAAACCATAGATTTGACCGTTATCGCCGAATTCGTAGCCGCCCAACTTCAAGAAAGCAGCAGAGTGAAGTTCGAAATCGCCACGGACCTAAAACTCATTGGTGATCAACGCCTCATCGGGTTGCTAATCACCCGACTTTTTTCAAACGCAGTTAAAACCGCCCCTCGCGGCAGCACCATCGAATTCGGTGCAGAGGGCGGCGCGTACTTCGTTCGCCACCCGGCCCCCGATCTCAAGCCCAAAACTGCCACCATTTCCTCTGAACATGATCGTCCAGGCAACCAAACAGACCAACTTGACAATGGCAGTGCCGGGCTTGTAACAATTCGCCACATCGTCGACCTACACGGGGGCAGAATTTGGGACACGTCGTCAAACGTAAAGACAAAAACTATTTGCTTCACGCTGAGTCCTACTTCGCCGGATAAATCGCTGGTGCGTGCGACGTGAGCGAACCCAACTCAGACCTCGCCCCGCTTGAGCGAAAGCTCGCGCTACAAGCGTTGATCGCCCGGCTGGCAACCGTTTTCGTTCGGCTAAATTCTCGAGATGTTGATCAAGGGATCGTTGACGCGCTCGCCCAGATTGCGAAGTTTCTCGACGTCGATCGGATTGGGGTGCTCCGCGTACACGACAAGGCGACACGGATCACCCTGACTCACGAATGGCACAGACCAATGCTTGAACCGCTTTCCGGAGGACTTCGAGATCTTCCCTTGGCTAGCTTTCCCGATACCACCGCTTGGTTGGCCACAGGCACGGCGCGAACCGTTCAGTTAGACGACACCCCAAATGCACCCGACACTGATGTCGCAAATACTATAGTGCACGCGGGACTGCGCTCGGTATCGTTTCTTCCCGTACAAACCGACAATCGCTTCGCCGGAGCCGTCGCTTTCGGATGGCGAGAATCCGATCGTAGCCTGAACCATGACGAAACGGTTCTACTGGAACTGGTTGGCACCATGGTTCGCAATGTCGTGCAGCGCCGCCGAACCGAAAACGAGCTTCGTGCCAGCGAGGCGCGTTTCCGAACGTTGCGACAATCGCGGATGGTCGGGATCTCGTTGGGGCGTCGAGACGGGACAATGGTAGACACAAACGAGATCAGTACTGAGCGAATGGGGCTTGATCCAGCCGACTTAGCCGTGGGGCGTTCGAAATGGACAGACCTCCTTTTCAACCCTACAGACGTGACCTACGCCAATCAGCTACAAGACCTGGAGATGCAGGGCTACACCAAGCCATCTCGAGTGGAACTTCGCCGAAGTGACGGCGGGCGCGTGCCGATCCTGCTGAGTTTGGTCGCCGTCAGTGACAGCGACGAAGCCGACTTCATGGCGATCACTATCGACTTGACAGAGCGCGAAAAAATCGAAGCGGCGCTTCGGTATCGCAACGACTTCGATGCGTTGGTTGCCAAACTAAGCGCTCAGGTCGTTGGCGCCGCGACGACTGAAATCGACGAAGTTATCTGTAAGGCGCTCACCGAAATCGGGACGTTTCACAAAGTAGACCAGTGCAGCTTTTTCAACGTGTCGCACGATCTGAAAACAATCAGTGTCTCTCACCACTGGTACGGCGATAGCGGCGATTCATCGGCAGAAATCGAAGTGCTGCGAGACATCCCTGCATCAGCATTTTCTTGGTGGCTAAAGCGCATGGGGGCAGGGACAACAATCTATATCGCCGACGTCGATGATCTAACCGACGCGGCAGCCACCCAGCGCGCGTTCTTGCAGGAACGAAACATTGGAACGCTGATCGCGGTTCCAATGATGGTCAACCGCCAAGTCAGAGGCTTCATGACCCTTGCCATGATCGGACGCACCAAGCCCTGGACGGCAGAAGCGTTGTCTTCGCTTCGGCTGTTGGGCGATCTTTTGGCGCACGCCTTGGAACGCCAACGTCTGGACGAAGCCATGCGTGAAGCAAACGAGCGCCTCGAAGACAGTGTTCGCGCAAGGACGATCCAGCTGGAAACATCCAACCAAGAGTTGGCGGCATTCAGCTATTCGGTTTCACACGATCTGCAGGCGCCACTGCGATCGATCGATGGATACTCAGAACTCTTGCTCCAGGGCGAGGGGGCGGCGCTAGATCAGGAAGCCAGGCGCCTGCTCGAACGGGTCCGCGCCGCGACCACACGCATGCGGGAGCTCATCGAAGCTCTGCTTCAGGTTTCAAAACTTGCCCAGGCTTCGGTGAGTTGGCAGGAATTCGACCTAAGCCAAGAAGCCGCGAGGATTCTCGAAAACTTAAAAATGGTGGATCCCGACCGGCAGGTAGAAACCGACATCATGCCGGGGCTCACAACGCGGGGGGAACCCACATTACTCGCCCTGGTTTTCGAGAATCTGATCGGGAACGCTTGGAAGTTCACGGCAAAGCACGAGTCGGCACGTATCGAAGTTGGAGTCACCGAAACCAACGGAGATCAGGTTTTCTATGTGCGCGATGACGGCGCAGGCTTCGACCCTAAGTTCAGCAAGAAGCTGTTCGGCACCTTCGAGCGGCTCCACCAGGTCCATGAGTTCGAAGGCCACGGGATCGGCTTGGCAACGGTCGAGCGGATCGTAAAACGCCATGGCGGGCGTGTGTGGGCCGAGGGTGCCGTAGAGAAAGGCGCGACTTTCTATTTCACAATCGCCGCCCCTCCCGCGGAGCCTGCATAAGCGCGTCACGGCGCATGGCGCCACCCTTTTTCAGGTCGTGTAGGCACTATTGAAGTGAACGTAGTCGACCGTAAGGTCACTCGTAATCACCAGGGCTCGCCCCCGCCCCCGGCCAATGCGAACGCGCAGCGTATAGGCATCGCGCTTCATCAACTTTCGAGCTGAGGCCATCGCGGCATCGGAAACCAACGCGCCACGGCGAGCCAGGGCAACGTCGTCAATATAGATAGACACGTCAGCGACTCGCATCGTGACACGCGTGTTGCCGATCGCCATCAAAACTCTTCCCCAGTTGGGGTCAGCTCCTGCCAACGCGCACTTCAACAGTGTTGAGTTCGCGATCGCGCGAGCAGCCTGTTCGGCCTCACCATCGGTACGCGCCCCTTCGACGATGACATCGACCATCTTCGTGGCCCCCTCACCATCGCGTATCATCATGCGTGCCAGACGTTCGCACTGCTTGGCAACCGCTTGGGCCAGTAGGTCGTGATCTTTCCCGGATGCGGCAACCGCGATACGCGACGCACCGGAACCCAACAGCAACGCGGTGTCGTTGGTACTGGTGTCGCCATCAACCGTGATTCGATTGAATCCCTCGCGAACACCACCTGCCAGAATGCGACGTGCCGACGCGCGTGAAACAACGGCATCGGTGAGAATGAACGCCAGCATGGTAGCCATGTTGGGCTGAATCATTCCCGCCCCCTTGGCCATCGCGGCGATTCGGACCGGCCCGCCGGAAAGTTCGACCGTTTCGCCGCCCCACTTGGCAAACACATCCGACGTCATCATCGCCCTAGCAGCTTTCTCGAAACCCTGTGGCGACAAGCTATCCACCGCTTTCTCGATTCCGCGCGACATTTTGTCGCGATCTAGAAGCACGCCGATCACTCCGGTAGAACACGGCAAGACTTCGGCCGGTCGCGCACCGATACGACGCGCGACTTCTGTGCAGGACCATCGAGCCACGGCTAAGCCTTGGCGACCGGTGACGGCGTTGGCATTGCCGGCGTTGATCACGACAGCGCGTACGCGCCCATCGGCGATGTGCTCACGCGCGACCTGGACAGGAGCTGCAGCTGCGCGGTTGCGGGTAAAAACAGCCGCAGCCACGCAAGGCTCGTCGGCTACGATGAGCGATACGTCGCGCTTTCCGCTCTTCTTGAGACCGGCCGACACGCCGGCGAATCGAAATCCTGCGGGAGCCGCAGGAACAGGGCCAGGATCGATGATCACGAGTGCCTCACCAGGGTTGAGAACCGAGCATCGTCACAGAGACGACGTCTCGGCTCAGGCCACTTTCCCGTGGCACTTTTTGTACTTCTTTCCGCTACCGCAGGGACAGGGTTCGTTGCGCCCGACCCGGGGAGCGCTGCGCTCCGGCTGAACCCCCGTCGACCGTCCTTTCGAATCGCCCTTCCCTGAGGCCCTGGCTTGCGCCGCGCCCTGGGCGGCCAAGCGACGCTGCTGCTCGGCTGCGGCCCGTTTTTGCTCAGCCTCCATACGCTGAACATCCGACTCTGCTTCGATGCGCACCGCGAAGAGCTTTTCGACAACGTCCTGCTCGTAGCGTCCGAGCATCTCTTCGAACATGTCGTAGCCTTCGCGCTGGTATTCCTGGAGTGGGTTGCGCTGTCCGTAGCCACGAAGACCAATGCCTTCTTTGAGATGATCCATGGCCAGCAGATGGTCTTTCCAATGATGGTCGATCGATTGAAGCATCAACACATGCTCGACCTGGGCCAGAACATCACTGCCGACGTCCGCGGCCTTCGCCTCGTAAGCCGCGCGCGCCTGATCTTGAAGTCCGGAGGCGAGCGCATCGACGGTCGCGCTCTCGCGCTCCTCATCGCTGAGCGCGAGGCGAAGACGAAACTGGCCGAACATGCCGTCGTCTACAGCCTTCCAGTCCCACTCGGGCTTGCGCAGATCTTCAGGAGCGTGCTGATGCGCGATGCCTTCAGCCAAGCCCGCTGCGATCTCTAGAACTTCTTCGCGGAGCCCCTCTCCGGTAAGCAGCTCGCGCCGCCGTCCGTAGATGATCTCGCGCTGCTTGTTCATGACGTCGTCGTACTCAAGCAAATGCTTGCGCATGTCGAAGTTGTGGCCTTCGACCTTACGCTGCGCGTTCTCGACCGCTCGCGAAACCATGCGCGATTCGATTGGGATCCCTTCTTCCATGCCCAGCTTTTCCATCAGGCCCTGGATTCGTTCGGCGCCGAAGATACGGAGCAAATCGTCTTCCAGCGAAAGGTAGAAGCGCGAGGAACCTGGATCCCCCTGGCGACCGGAACGACCGCGCAACTGATTGTCGATGCGACGACTTTCGTGGCGCTCGGTTCCGATAATGTGAAGGCCGCCGGCGGCCAAAACTTCTTCGCGTTCGGACGCGCACTTCGCCTTGTACTTCGCCAGTGTATCTTCCCAACGCGGATCGTCTTCGGAGCCGACCTCGGCGCGCGTCAAGAACTCGGGGTTGCCGCCAAGCACAATATCCGTTCCGCGTCCTGCCATGTTGGTCGAAAGCGTGACTGCGCCTTTGCTCCCGGCTTGCGAAACGATCTCGGCTTCGTGTTCGTGGTGCTTCGCGTTCAACACATGGTGCTTGACGCCAGCCTTCTTCAGGAAGTTCGAAAGCTGCTCAGATTTCTCGATCGAGATCGTGCCCACCAAAACGGGCTGTCCTTCGACATTGCAAGCCTCGATATCTTCAGCGACGGCCACAAACTTTTCGCGTTCGGTCTTGTAAACGACGTCGGGGAAGTCCTTGCGGACCATCGGCTGGTTGGTCGGAACGGCGATGACATCGAGGCCGTAAATTTTGCGAAACTCTTCGGCTTCCGTCTCGGCAGTACCGGTCATGCCGGAAAGCTTGGAGTACATACGAAAGTAGTTCTGGAATGTAATCGTGGCGAGAGTCTGGTTCTCGCGTTCGATTTTAACCCCTTCCTTCGCTTCGATCGCCTGGTGCAAACCATCCGACCAACGTCGCCCTGGCATCAGGCGCCCAGTAAACTCGTCAACGATCACGACTTCTTTCTCGTCGGTGATCATGTAGTCGACATCGCAACGGTAAATCGCGTGCGCCCGCAAGCCCTGGTTAACGTGATGCAGAATTTCGATTTCCGATGGATCGTAAAGATTTTCGATGCCGAGAATTTCTTCGACGGCGGTCACACCTTCTTCGGTCAACTGCGCGGTCTTGTGCTTCTCGTCGACGGTAAAGTGTTCTTCTTTTTCCAACCGCGGGATGATGCGGTTGATCGTGTAGTATTTTTCGGTGGATTCCTCGGCCGGACCCGAGATGATCAACGGTGTTCTGGCTTCATCAACCAGGATAGAGTCGACCTCATCGACGATCGCGAAGTTAAGATCGCGTTGGGCGAAGGCCTCGGTCGAGAACTTCATGTTGTCGCGCAGGTAGTCGAACCCGAACTCGTTGTTCTGGCCGTACGTAATGTCAGAGCCGTAAGCGCGGACCCGATCCGGTTCGCTCATGTTCGAGTAGATCACGCCGACGCTCATGCCGAGCCAACCGTACAGGCGCCCCATCCACTCCGCGTCGCGGCTTGCCAGGTAGTCGTTCACCGTAACCAGGTGAGCACCCTTGCCCGGAAGCGCGTTGGCGTAGATCGGCAAGGTGGCGACAAGCGTCTTACCTTCACCGGTCTTCATCTCCGCGATCCGCCCATCGTGCAGAATCAGCCCGCCCATAAGCTGGACGTCGAAGTGCCGCATGCCGAGCACTCGCATGCTGGCCTCGCGCACCACGGCGAATGCCTCGGGGATGAGCGAGTCCAGCTCTTCACCGTTGTCCAAGCGAGTCCGGAAGCGGGCTGTCGACCCCTGCAACTCGGCGTCGCTCATCGCCTTCATCGACTCTTCTAACCCGTTGATCGCTTTGACCGATGGGCGAAGCTTCTTGATGAAGCGAGTACTATTGTTCCCGAAGATCTTTGTGCCGAGGCTTTGCAGCATTCGTGGATATCCGCGCGTGGTTAGGCGTACAGGAGAAAGAGCACCGTAGCCGCCCACAGTGCTACGCTCACTTGCAGGGGCCGGTCGATGAGAAGCGCGGTCGTGGGATTTCCCGCAAGGTCGCGCCGGTAGACTAGGTAGAGGTAGCGAAAAAGGCCGAGGACCACAAAAGGCACCGTAAGATAAATAGAATCAGTACCCAGCCGCGCCCCTACTTCCGGTCGCAAAGTGTACTGCGCATAGACCCCAGCCACCGCCGTAGCCACGGCCACGAGCATCGCATCCAAGGGAAGATCGGCGTAGTGCTGCAACACGTCGCGGTGATCGAGGGCTCGATCGCCAAGCAGCACGAGCTCGTGCCGACGCTTGGCCAGAGCCAAAAACAGAGCCAACGTGAACGTGGCCAGGAAGAGCCAAACCGACATCTCCGCTCCCACGGCCGCTACCCCAGCCGCAGTTCGCAGCACAAAACCGCAGGAAATCACGATCGCATCGACTCCTACGATCCGCTTCAGAGCCAGGCTGTAGGCCGTTTGCAGGGTAAGATAAGCAGCCACCGCCACGAGAACGCCGTTATTCAGGGCCGCAGCTCCGGCCAAAGCGACGAGCGCCAAAACTACGCCCACGACCGCAGCGCTACTGGCGGGCACTTCTCCGGCCGCAATCGGTCGCGATGCCTTCTCGGGGTGAAGACGGTCGCGATCGGCATCCAGAATGTCGTTGAGGATGTAGCCGGAGCTAGCCGCCGCACAGAAGACAGAGAATGCGGCCCAGGCGCGAAGAAAACTCTCGCCGTCCGTGAATTGCATCGAAAACACGAGTGCCGCCAGCACAAACACGTTTTTGACCCATTGTTCGGGCCGAAGCAGTCGCAGCCAGGCGGTCACACACCCGGCTCCGCCATCGCAGCCTCGATCCAACGCCAGACATCGTCGCGCCCCTGCCCCTTGCTCGACGAGGTCGCCAACACCGGTGCTGGCGCCAGATCTCTTCGCAACGCGCTCAAAGCACTCGCCGCCTTGGAACGCGGCAACTTGTCGCATTTGGTCGCCACGAACGCGTGGTTGACGGAATTGGCGGCCAAGAACGCCGCCAACGTCAACTCATCCTCTTGGGGCCCTCGGCGGATATCGATCAAAATCAGAGTACCGGCCAGCGAATCACGGGTACCCAGGTAGCCTTCGACCAAACGCTTCCAGGCCTCGCGCTCCGTCTTGGATCGCGACGCATAGCCGTAGCCCGGCAGGTCAACCAATGTGACCCGATCGTCGATGCCAAAGAAGATCAGCCCGCGTGTGCACCCGGGAGTCCGAGAGGTACGGGCCAACGCCTTGCGGCCGGTGAGGTAGTTCAACAAAGTCGACTTGCCGACGTTGGAACGTCCGGCCAACGCGATTTCCGGGCGCCGCGACACGGGCACCTCACCGGAATGGCGCGCTGCCGCTTCGAACTCCGCCTTGTGAATTGAACGTCCCACTTACCGACTGTCTCTACTCCGAACGCACGAAGCCGCCCCGATCAATCGGGACGGCTTCTCGCAATTCGCAACGCACCACTTACGCGATGCTGCCCAATGTTAAGAAATACCGAGCTGTTTCTTGATCGCTCGGACCTGATGCACGAAGCTTTCCTTGATGGCGCTGCGCTGCACGTCGTCGGAGATCGGAAGCGCAACCTTGTCGGTCTGCGTGGCCTTGTAAACGTAGCCTGTCTTCGTGCCGTCAGGCGACGGCGTCAAAACGTAGGTCCCCTCTATGTCGGCGATCGTTGACGTCAACGTCTTGATCGAAAGCGTCTTGGTCGCATCATCGAATTCCATGCGAACCGTGAGCGCCTGCAGGTTGTCCAACGCCATGACGTGGATATCCAGCTCTTTAACGTTGCCCTCGTCCTTGAGGAGCTCGGACTTTCTGTACTGCTCGCTGTTCGCCGAGAGTTGCTCAGGCTTCTTCATCATCTCCCAAACCTTGTCGGCGGGAGCGTCGATACGTGAGTGCAGCTCGATGTCGAAAACCTTTCCGTCTTTCTCAAGCTTGGCGAAGGCGATCTCGTCGATATCCCCTTCCCACTGAACGGCGGCATTCTGCGCGCGGAAGTAAGAGGAAATCATGTCGCAGCCGGAAAGGCTGGCGACAGAAACGAGACATACGATTACCGCGGCTAGGCGAAGTGTAGGCGTCTTCATAAAAATGGTCCTTTGGTCGAAATCGTGATTGATCGGAAACTGGTCGCCAAGTCTTGTCCAGGGGCGCTCAGACGCAGCCCGTCCCGGCATCGCCGGGAACCGTAACGCAGCGCGTATTCCGTGACAACCCAGACGCGGCTTCAAACGGTTGTCAGAAGGTCGCTTGCGCCCGCTCGGGTTCAAACTCGTCTGCAGCGCCGGAATCGCTGGATTCCGCCTGTGGGGAGGCGCCCTGCTCAGGCGCTGCCGGCCTCCCGCCACCACCGCGTAGGCCACTGAAATACAAGAGTTCGTCGCCTGACAGGTGCTCCGGGGTCACGACGTAGTCGCCACCCATGGACGGCACCCAGATCTGATCGGCAACCCCGCGATTGCCGCCGGTCACCGCGTAGGCGAGGCCGCCCGTGAGGCCGCCGAGCAGAGAATACCCGATCTTGACCGGAATATAGAAAAGGTTGATGCCAACCGAGGCCAGGCCCATTCCCATTTGGTTGCCCGCTTCTTTTGTATCACCAGCGGGAGCCGCGCTCGCGGTTGCCACGACCAAAAACATAGCCAGTGCGATATGACCGCAGGCTCGTAACGTTCGAATTCTCATCATCATCTCCATTCACCTCTACCTTATTCTTCCGTCGTCGTTCTTCGTCTTTCATCAATTGTGAATTGCGCACCCGTTGAAGGCTCACGCGGGTTCTCAGCTTTCGACCTTCACCACGTAGCCCGGCGGCATACGTGAAATCAGATCTGCCAGCGCCAGATCAACATACCCCTCATCTTTGGATTCAAGGGTCAGCCTGACCTGATAGTCGGGATTCGACAATTTCGGGTAGGAGCCTAGGAGGAGTTCTGGAAAGGCCGCCAGTGTCGCATTCAGGTAGGCGGCAATCGCCGTCTCGTTTTTGGACACAAGAACTTGGCGCAAATAATACGGGCGCGTTCGCAGATGATCGCGCAGAGCCTCTACCTTGGCCCTAAATATTTCGGGGATCCCGGGCAGAATGTAAACATTGCCCATAACGATGGTCGGAAACGCCTTGTGTGGACCGACAAGCAGCTCGGCACCGTCAGGCACCCGAGCCATCTTCAAATGCGACTCATTCGGCTCGCGAACGTACTCTTCAATCGCGCTGCGCAGCGCCGGGTGTTCAACAACGCTGACCTCGAAGGCGCGCGCGATTCCGTCCATCGTGATGTCGTCGTGAGTCGGCCCGACGCCTCCGGAGGTAAACACCACGTCGAAAGACTCGGCGTAGCGGCGCACGGTCTGGGAGATGGTCTCCACTTCGTCGGGGATCACCGAGACTCGCTCCAAAGCCACGCCGAGCGACCGCAGCTCCTTGGCTAGGAAGGGCGTATTCGCGTCGACGACTTTGCCGGAAAGGATCTCGTTGCCGATGACAACGAACCCTGCAGTGGTGTGCTCGGACACGGCCCGAATCGTAGCACGCGCCCGCGCAACGAGCCACGACAAGCCAGGGGGCAGGCCCCGATTAGAGCACGATATCGTCCTCAAGGTCGCGAACCTCGGCCACCAGATACTCGCGAAGGCGCTTCTTCATGGCGGCCTCCATCTGGCGAACCCGCTCTCGACTCACGCCATAGCGGTCACCCAGCTGCTGCAACGTCATGGGCTCCTCGGCGATGAGCCGCTCACGGAAGATTTCGGCCTCGCGGCCCTCAAGCGTTTCCGCGAACTCCTCCAGCTTCTCGTGCATCAGCGCGTAGAACTCGCCCTGGGCGACGTCACCTTCGGTATCGGCATCGTCCGAGATCAGGTCCATGACCGACGCTGCGCCTTCCTCGTTGCCCAACGGAGCATTTCCCGAGACCTCCGCCGAAGTGGCCATGCGCAGGTCCATCTCGATGACTTCACGCTCTTTGACGCCAAGATTTTCGGCAATCAAACTCACCGTTGGGGCGAACCCCTCGGCTTCCAGACGTGCGCGCTCCTTTTGCAGGTTGAAGAACAAGCGCCGCTGAGCCTGGGTCGTGCCGACCTTGACCATGCGAAAATTGTTCATCACGTAGCGGATGATGTAGGCGCGCACCCACCACACGGCGTAGGACGGGAATCGAACACCGCGGTAAGGGTCGAACTGTTTGACCGCCTCTAGCAGGCCCACATTGCCTTCCTGGATCAGGTCGAGAAGGTTGTGGAAGGCGCGTTGGTATTCACGCGCGACCATCACAACCAGGCGCAGGTTGGCTGTCACCAGCTTCACGGCAGCCTCTGAATCACCATCCTCCGCGTAGCGAACTGCGATGACGTGTTCTGCCTCTCGATCCAGAACGGGGTATTGGCGAATCTCGGCCAAGTAGCGCGACAGCGCGTCACTTGGGACCAGCGAGGTCGAGGCAGTTAGAGCCGGAACGACCGAGGAGGCATCAACTTTGGTGGGTTCCCCTTCAGGAGCCAGATCATCGTCGACGTCGCCAGGTTCGCTGGCTTCGACTTCGACCTCGATAATCTCGTCGTCCGCGCCTGCGGAATCGGACGGCTCGGGCTCGGGCTCAACGTCGAATTCAACGTCGAATTCGACCTCGAATTCGACCTCGACTTCGGCCTCTGCCTCGGGAGTCAGGATGTCATCGTCAACTCGGGCCCCCTTAGAGGAGGCGGAGCGACGGCGGGGATTTTTGGTTTTGTCAGCCATGACAGCCGACCAGAAGGAATTCTGCCACCGAGCGGCGGCAGAATCGGCTCAGCCCTCGGACTCGTCGGACTCGGGGGTATCTTCACCCTCAATAGTCACGATTCCGGCAGCAATTTCGCGAAGCGCGGTGACGATTTCCTTGTTCGGCGACTCAACCAGAGGGCGGGCGCCCTTCAGGAGCATTTTCGCACGCTGCGTCGCCACCGTGGAGAGGCGGAAGCGGTTGGGAACCTGTTCAAGACAGTCTTCAATAGTGACTCGTGCCATAAGTTTTACTTTGTCCTCATGCGTCATCTACGCGGCGCAGTTCTGGAAGTCAACGTAGTTGCCAATGCGAGCCGTCCCGGTTTGAAGCCGTGCCGTGCCCTGTCTAGGCAAGGGACAGCTACACTGTAGCTCCCGGCAATAGCGCCAACGCGATCGGCGCTTAGGTCAGGGGACTCACGGTGCTGCCATGGGCCCCGGAGGGACCGGCCAAGTGATCGAACTGTATCAATTCGAAATCTCACCGTACTGCGACAAAGTTCGACGTATTCTGCACGTAAAGGGACTTCCCTACACCGCGCACAACGTGTCCATGCAGGCTGCGGTCACCCAAAGAACGAAGGTCAATAGAACGGGCAAACTGCCGGCGATCCGCGACGACGGAAACGCGGTCGGGGACTCGACCGATATTGCCCTGTACCTCGAAGAAAAGTACCCGCAACCGCCACTGCTCCCGCAGGATCCGCAATTGCGTGCCATGGCTCTGATCCTTGAAGATTGGGCCGACGAGAGCCTTTACTTCTACGAGCTCTACCTGCGCTTCACCGTCAGCCGCAACGCTGACAAGTGGGTGCCGATTCTAACGGCCAACGATTCCGACCTCGTACAGCGCGCCTCACGTTTCGTGATCCCACGCCACATGAAGGGAATCCTGGCCAAACAAGGCCTTGGACGAAAAAGCTACGCGCAGGTTGTCGCCGATATGGAACGCCATGCCGACACCGTCGAAGACATGCTAGATGGGCGCGACTGGCTGGTGGGTGACAAGCTCAGCCTCGCCGACATTGCAGTCTTCGCTCAGTGGTTCTGCATTCGCGGAGCGGTAGAGGGCGAGAAAGCCGTAGACGCTCACCCGCATTTGGCCAAGTGGATGGAGCGCGTAGATCAAGCCACCGCAAGCCCCCAGCAAAACGAAGAAGTCAGCGTCGGATAAATCGGGATTAAATCGGGGACGGGTACCTATTTTCCAAAGGAAAATAGGTACCCGTCCCCGATTTAACTACGGAGGTGTAGGAGGAACTCTATGTTGCCTTCGGCGCCGGTGATCGGGGATACGGTTTCGGCGATTACGCTTGCGCCGCAGGCTTCGGCCGCAGTGGTAACGCCGGCGATCGCCGAGCGTCGCACGCTCTCTTCCACGACCACGCCGCCCGGGGCGTCTTCGCCATCGACTTCGAACTGAGGCTTCACTAGCACGACCAGATCGCCGCCGGCACCGGCCAACTCCACAAGATGCCGCACCACCGTGCGCAGCGAACAAAAGGATAGGTCGGCGACGACCAAGGTTGGCTGCGGATCCAGGGCCTCGCGTTCGATCGAGCGGATATTGGTCCGTTCCATGACACGAACCCGGTCGTCGCTTCGCAGCTCCCACGCAAGCTGGCCGTAACCAACATCGACGGCGTACACCACGCTTGCCCCGCGACGCAGGAGGCAATCCGTGAACCCGCCGGACGAGGCCCCGGCGTCAACGCACACGCGGTCCGACACATCGATCGAAAAATCATTGAGGGCTTGTTCGAGCTTCAACCCGCCGCGCGAAACGAATCGCTTTAGGCCGCGGACTTCCAATCTTGTGCTAGCGGGGAACCGGTCACCGGCCTTATCAACACGCTCGGTTCCGGCGTAAACCTTACCGGCCAAGATCAGTCTCTGCGCGGTGTCAGTGTCGGCAACCGCACCGCAACGCACGAGTAGAACATCCGCACGTTCCCCGGAACGACCACCTTTCATTGCGTGTTCACGAGTCCCTGCCCGCCAGGGCTGGCTCGATCGACTGCACAGCGATGTAGCTGAGTAGCTCGGTGTCTACGCTGACTCGATGCAAAGCATCTTGCGCGGCGGCCAACTCGTTTCTGCAAAGTTCCAACGAGCGCTCAATGCCAAACAACGCCGGGTAGGTCATCTTACCTGCCGAGCGATCACCGCCGCCCTTCTTGCCCGTGACTGCTTCGGGGGCGATCTCGTCCTTGACGTCGTCGGCAATCTGAAACGCGAGTCCGTAGCGGGTCCCAAAATCGGACAGCGCGCGCGCGTCATCCGGATCGGCGGCAGCGAGTCTGGCCCCGGCCACAACCGCGACTTCCAGTAACGCCCCGGTCTTGCGCCGGTGAATCGATCGCAACGTTTCTTCTTGAGGCTTCTCGGTTTCGGCCAGTAAATCGGCGGCCTGCCCTCCGACCATCCCCTCACGCCCGGCAGCGCGCGCGATCATCAACGCAACCTCGCGACCAAGCCCGGGAGAAACCCCGGCCTCGAGCATCACGACAAGCGCTTCGGTGAGCAGCCCATCGCCAGCCAGAATCGCCATTCCGTCGCCGTAAACACGATGATTGGTCGGCCGACCGCGACGAAGGTCGTCATCATCCATGGCTGGCAGATCGTCGTGAATCAGAGAATAGGCGTGGATCATCTCCAGCCCTACGCCGAAAGGAAGCGCGGCTTTCAAATCGCCGCCAAGCAGCTCAACCGTAGCCAAAAGCAGCAACGGCCGGATACGCTTTCCCGGAGTACTCAAGCTGTACACCATAGACTCGATCAGGCGCGCGGCACCAAACTCGTCTTCGAACTTCTTTTCGACCGCATCGACCGCATCGGTCGCATCGGCAACAGTCGGCTGCAGCGGCAAAGCGCCGCGCAATTCGTCTTCGATCGAAGCTAACAATCGCTCGGTGGCGACCTTCTGTACGGCCGTGGCTCGCAGTCTAGTCGTCCTCGTTAAGAGAGGTCGCAACGGCGGTGCCATCTTCGCTGCGAGTCAGTTCTTCGATCTTCTTTTCCACGTCGTCCAAGCGGGTGTGTAAGCCACGCACCAGCGAAACGCCGCGTTCAAATGCAGCGAGCGACTCTTCCAACGGGACATCACCGGTTTCAAGTTTGTGAACAACCGTTTCCAGTTCTTCCATGGCGTCTTCGAACGCGGGTGCTTCAGATGTTTTCTTTCGTGTGGCCATCGGTCAGCTCCTTTACGACGCGTGCGTTGTGAGCCGACGCGTAACGACTTCCAAGTCGCGGGGATGGTTAACGTTGTGCGTGCGCGAGTCGTTTACGATCACTGGTACAGCACGGGCAGAAGCCAGAACATTGCGCAGCGACTGCCCGCTTTCACTAA
The DNA here is from genome assembly GCA_047611725.1 of Binatia bacterium. Lineage (GTDB taxonomy): Bacteria > Desulfobacterota > Binatia > UBA1149 > CAITLU01 > JBLFWR01. The sequence continues at coordinate 35,609 of JBLFWR010000022.1, forward strand.
GCGCAGCGTGCAACGGACGCAATGCACTCGCCGGATAGCACGCAGCCAGCGGCTCAAGTCCACTTGCGGAACGCAGAGCGGCAATACGGCCACTGCCCCGCATCGCGGCGATCAGTGCGTGTAGCAAATCGGGGTCAACCAGCGGGACATCGCAGGCCAAAGCCAAAACGTCGCCACGGCAGTGGGTCAAAGCGCCTACCAGGGCTGCCGTCGGACCGCCTCCGCGGGACGCATCCGCAACCGACGCATCTGCAACCACCGCATCCGCAATCAACGTCGCCCCGCCACACTCGCTTGCCGGCGGTGGGTTCTCGCCACCGGCCAACAACAAACGCGCGCCGACCACAGTGCGCAAGGTCTCGACCGCGCGCGCAACCAAAGTCGTTCCGTTGACGCAGGCTAGGCGTTTATCACTACCGAAACGTTTAGAACGCCCACCGGCGACAACCAACCCCCAGAGGTTTTCGACATTAGAACTAGCCAACGAGCAACTCAGAGAGCGCGCCGCGCAGACGCGGCACGTCGCCGCGACTGGCCAGGTGAAAAACAACGAAGCGTCCGAAACGGTCGAGCTCCGCCCAGCGCGGATCCAGCCCAGCAGCTTCACAAACATCGACCACGACGGCCGGGGTCGGACCGCTACTGTTCCAAAACGCACGACCGGCGAGTTTCTTTTCGGCCAATGCTACCGGGGCGGGTAGACCAGCAGCCGTCATGGATTGGGTCAGCATTGCGGCAAACAGCGCAGTGTCGGTGGCGGTTTCCGCTGGCGCGGCGTTCAACTTTCCACGATCAAGAGTCGCGAACTTCTGCCACTGAACGAGCGAAATTTTTAGACCGACGAGATCGAGTTTCATCCGCAGCCGCAGGCTCATCCAGGTAGGGTCGTCGCCTTCTTCGATGGCCAAACGCTCCCCCGTATCCGGAGTCTCACTCATAGGCATGAAACCGTGGGGACGCGGAACGTTTGGCCGGGGGCTTCGGTTCCTCGCGTGGCTCCTCGCCCGGA
>JBLFWR010000023.1:0-35253 GCA_047611725.1 Binatia bacterium
TCGGTCCGTTCGGGCCGAGTTCCAAAATGCGGTTGGAAAGTTCGCCGAGAAAGCGGCGGTCGTGAGACACGAAGAGCATGGTTCCTTCGTAGCTCGCCAACGCGCGCACCAACATCTCTTTGGTCACAAGGTCGAGGTGGTTGGTGGGTTCGTCGAGAACCAAAAAATTGGGCCGATCGAAAAGGATCCGGGCCATGACCAGCCGAGCCTTTTCGCCTCCCGACAGAATGCGGCAGGGCTTTTCGATGTCGTCACCGGGAAATCCGAAACAACCGGCCAAGTTGCGCAGCGCTCCGTAGGTAGCAACGGGAAACGATGCCTCTAGCGTTGCCATTACGGTGCTGTCCGGGTGCAGCACTTCCATGGCATGTTGCGCGAAGTAGCCCAGGCGCACACTCGGGCCAACCTTTACGATGCCCGCGTCGGGCTTGCTGTCGCCGGCGATCAGTTTCAGGAGAGTGGACTTTCCGGCGCCGTTCACACCCATGACAGCCCAGCGCTCGCCACGACGAATGGTAAAATCGAAATCGTCGTAGACGGCGAGATCTCCGTAGCGCTTCTCCAACCCTTCAATACGTACCACGTCGTCGCCTGAGCGAGGGTAGGGCGGAAACTCGAACTCGATGGTGCTGCGCCGTCGCGGGGGTTCTACCTTTTCGATCTTCTCTAGCTGTTTTACTCTGGATTGGACTTGCGCGGCCTTCGCGGCTTGAGCCTTGAAGCGCTCAATGAATTTCATTTCTTTGGCGAGTTTGGCTTGCTGACGGTTGTAGGCGGCTTCTGCGTGAGTTTCGGCCAGCGCGCGTTGGGCCTCGTAGAAATCGTAGTTGCCTGAGTAACTCGTGAGTTCACCATCGTCGATTTCGACCACCCGACCGACGACGCGGTTCAAAAACTCGCGATCGTGTGACGTCATCAACAACGCGCCCTCATAGCGCTTGAGAAAGTTTTCGAGCCAGATCAGCGATTCGAGATCAAGATGGTTAGACGGTTCGTCAAGAAGCATGGCGCTCGGTCGCATCAGCAGAATGCGAGCCAGCGCGACACGCATTTTCCAGCCGCCCGAAAGCGCGCCGACATCGCCGTCGACCATCTCTTCGGAGAACCCGAGCCCCGCCAATACTTCACGAGCTCGCGCATCCAACTCATAGCCGCCCAGGTCTTCGAAGCGCGACTGCACCTCACCGTAGCGCTCTACGAGTTTGTCCAGCTCGTCGATGCGGTCGGGGTCGGCCAGGGCCAGCTCCAGTTCGCCCATCTCGGTGGCAACCTCAGATACGGGGCCCGCGCCGTTCATAACCTCGCTGGCTACCGAGCGGCCCGACATCTCGCCGACATCCTGGCTGAAGTAGCCGATGGTTACGCCGCGATCGACGGCGATCTGGCCTGCATCGGGTTCCTCGTCACGGGTGATGATGCGGAATACCGTGGACTTGCCGGCACCGTTGGGGCCCACCAGGCCGACCTTCTCACCACGATGAATGGACACCGAAGCTTCGAGGAAAAGAATCTGGCGGCCGTGCTGCTTACTGATCTGATCAAGACGAATCATGGGATCGAAGGCGTTTAGCCGGAACCGCTTGAGGGCGCCACAAGGGCTGGTTCTGGGCGACATCAGTGGCTTCGAGTTACAACGCCGATGACCGTGGTTCTCTCCTACTCGTCGAGCCGTCGATGGAAGAAACGAAGAATCTCGTCGCGAGCTGCCAGCGTCGGTTGTCCCGCTTCGTCGATCAGGTGTGCGGTGACTACGCTGTGAGGTGTTGTGACATGCGTGGCGAAAAACGGGGCGACGTCTGTATTCGCGGCAGTATCGGGGAGAACTCGTTCCACAAAGCGATCGCCCAATGCAGCCTTGTACGCGCAAAAGCGTTCGGCCCGGCAGAAGTGATCTCCTTCGAAACGATAGGCGAGTGCGGTGAGGTCGTCTTTCACCATTCGATCGCGAATCGCCTCCATTTCGTCGGGTGAACTTTCGATCGCTGCGGGATCGTCCAGTGGCAACGAAGGTTGCGAGACTACCGGTGCGAGAACCGACGGTTCCAACATCATCGAAAGCGCGAAGTTGCCGGTGAAGCACATGCCGATCGCGCCAACTCCCGGCCCTCCACATTCTTGGTGGGCGAGCCTGGCCAAGGCCCGCAACCACGCGGTGACCGGGCTGGACCCGTTGCCGGCGAAGGCGCGGAATTCGGCGCTGACGCAGGCCCGCTGAAAGATCGCGGCGCCTTCCTCGGCATTGACCACCACGCCATCGCGGCCAAACAGCGACGGCATGTAGACCGTGAATCCTGCGTCGCGAACCCAACGGCAGAAGCGCGCGACATGCGGACTGATGCCCGGCATCTCGGTCATCACGATGACCGCGGGGCCGCTACCGGCCACATGCACCATTTTCGGCGCGCCGTTGACCGAGATGTCTCGGTGCTCGAAGTCTTCGAGCAAGTCGTCTTGGTTCATACTGCGGTTCATACTGTGGGTAGTCATTGTCTGCCCTCCATTGCCGGACACTACGCGTCTTTATGGTTTTCGGGCAGTGGCTAAATAGACACAAAACAGGCTATTCTCGCCACGTGTACAAAATTGCCGTTCTGGCCTTTGATTCAGTGATGGACTCGGGGCTGGCGTTGACCCTGGATTCGATCGCGACCGCAAACCGTCTCGCCGCTGCGAAGAGACAGGACCTGCGCTTTACCACGACTTTGGTCAGTCCGGGGCGGAAACGAATTCGTACCGGTATGGGGGCAACGTTCGCCGTGAGCTCCGACGTTCGCATCCATCAGTACGACGCACTCGTCATCCCTGGGCTGGGCCTTTCCACGGAGAATGAAGTCGAAGCCTTTTTTGAGTCGCGTTCCGGGCGCGCCGCTGTGGAATGGCTGCGCAAGGCTGGCCCACGTTGCCCGCTCGTCGGCGCTTCATGCTCCGCTGTTTTTCTTCTCGCCGAAGCAGGACTGCTCGCGAACAAAGTGGCCACGACGACATGGTGGTTGGGGTCGGTGTTTCGTGATCGCTATCCCGGTGTCGAGTTGGACGAAACGCGTATGTTTGTCGAGAACGAGGGCGTTCTATGCGCTGGTGCGGCGCTGGCCCAGATCGACTTGATGCTTCACCTAATTGCGCGCGCGGCGAGTCCGGATCTTAGCCGCGACGTGGCGCGCTTTTTGGCAATCGACCGTCGGCCGTCGCAAGCACGCTACATGATGTTGTCTGCGGTGGCCGGAATCGGAAAGGATGTCAGCGACATTGAGCGCTGGATCCGGAAGAACTGCTCGCGATCCTTTACCATCGCAGAGATGGCGAAGGCCGTTGGTATGAGCGCGCGAACTTTGGATCGTCGTGTGCGGCTGGCCACCGGCGGCGGTGCCTCGCGCTTGGTGCAGCGACTTCGTGTGGAACGCGCCACCCACCTCATCGAAACCACCAAGCTGGGGCTCGACGAAATCTCGGAAAAAGTTGGCTACAGCGATGCGACAACCTTGCGTCGGCTGCTGCGCCGGCATCTCGACCAGAACCCTTCGGAATTGCGACGACACGGCTTGTGACCGGGCGATTGGGCTCGGCCGGCCGTTAAGGGGGTAGAGCGATTGAAGTTGTCGCTCGCCCGTTGGAAAAACCCCTATGTCGCAATGTCCCTACACCAATCTTCTCGACCCCGATTTGTACGCGGCCGGCAACCACCACGCCAAGCTTCAAGAGTTACGCGAGCAGGCGGACGCGCCGATCATCAAGATCGAAGATCCTATCCAAGGTGTGCCGTATTGGACCGTTCTCGAAAGGCAGTACGCCGACCAGATCATTAAGAACACGGCGGTCTTCTCGAGCGAAGAACGTCTCATGATTCCCCGAGAGTACGACGACGAAACCGTTGCGCTGCAACAGTCGATGTTGGTGAACATCGACCCGCCCAAGCACGGCAAGTACCGGCGCATCGCCAATAGTGCCTTCTCGCTGAAGGCCGTTGAGAGCTACAAGGACACGTTCAAACGGTACGCGAAAGAAATCATAGATACGGTCGCGTCAAGAGGAAGTTGTGAATTCGTTACCGAAGTGGCTGCTGAGTTGCCACTGATGGCGATTCTGGATTTGTGCGGGGTTCCCAAAGAAGATCGCGGCGACTTTTTTACCTGGACCAACGAAATGATCTTCCAGAACGATGATGACATCGCTGGCGGAAATCCAGAGGCAGTATCGCAGGCTGCGGCGGCCAACATGTACTTGTACGCGGGCGAGCTGGCGAAAAAACATGCGGAGAAGCCGCTGACCAGTATCGTCGGCGCTTTACTCGATGGTGAAGTTGCTGGCGAAAAGTTGACCGAAGAAGAGTTTCAGTTGTTCTTCTTGATGCTGATCGCGGCTGGCAACGAAAGCACACGTTCGGTGATCGCCCACGGAATGCGCTTGTTGATGGAGCATCCCGATCAACTGCAAATGTTAGTAGACGACCCCAGCCTGATCCCCGACGCCGTCGAAGAGATCTTGCGCTACAACCCCGCCTTCGTGGCGATGCGTCGCACCGTGATGGAGGACATCGAAATCGCCGGGGTACAGATGAAGAAGGGCGACAAGCTGCTTCTCCACTGGCACCTGATCAATCAGGACGAGCATGTCTTCGACGAAGCCATCAAATTCGACATCACACGCGCACAGCGAATGCCCGAATTGTTTCGGGAACACCGGGCTTTCGGCTTAGGCACCCACTTCTGTCTTGGTGCCCACTTGGCGCGCACCGAACTGAACGTGATGTTCGAAGAATTGATTCCACGACTGCGCAATCCGAAGTTTGCGGAGCCGGTTAGGTACATGCGCGACTACTTCGTGAACAGCATCAAAGTGATGAACATCACGTTCGACGCAGAGGCCTGACCGAACGAAGCGCGCCGATGCGCGTGCTACAAACCTGCGTACGAAATCCTACTGGCGGTTTTTTTGATCGCTGTATCTCCGACGCCGTCCTGGCCAATGGGCGGCGGTCGACCGATCTTGCGATCCCAGCGTAGCAGAAGCTGCCAACAGTCGGCGCAGACTGTTGGGAAGTTTTGCCGATGAGTTCTGGCGTCCCGTCGTTACACCATTGATGTCATAGAATCGCGTACGCGAGGCCCGTACCGTTGAATTTTCTTGACAGAGTTTTTGGCGCCGTGGTTTCGCATGTGCCGTGCGATCGTCGGTGGGGGTGGAACTTTTGACCTGGAATGTTCAGTCGATCGTCAGCGGCTGTGCAGCGCATTCTTCGAGCGTGTCTACGCTCGGGCCTAGGCTCGATGCAAAAGCCCGCCCGAAAACCCATGTTACGATTGCTGCATGAACAACCCGCAGCAATGTATGTCCAGTCTCTCGGATCTCTCGGAACAAAAACTACTCGAGCACTTCGCGCGTGTGATCGCGGCCGGTCGCCACAACACTGTTAGATTGTTGGTCGCGATGAACGAAGTCGATGAGCGCAAGCTTTGGGCGAAGCATGCTTGTTCGTCGATGTTCGCGTTCTGCATGCAGCGCTACCACATGTCCGAAGGGATGACGGCCAAGCGAATTTGGGCGGCCCGTATTGCTAGGCGTTTTCCTGTCGTGCTGGGGATGCTTGAGCGTGGAGAGCTGCATCTGACAGCGGTGCATTTACTTGCCAAGCATTTGACCGAGACCAATCACCGCGCCGTTCTTTCGCGTGCCAAGCATAAGAGTGCGCGGGATATCGAATGTTTGATCACCCGGATTGCGCCGCGGCCGGATGTCCCTTCGCGCGTTCGAGCTTTGCCAATTGTGAACTGCGACCGCCCGAGGGCGTCGACGGAGAGTGAGCCGCAAGTCGAGTCGCCAACGACAACTCGCCTCGGAGAAGTGAAGCCAGTCGTGCCGGGCCTCGATTCGCGAAGTCTATCGTTGCCCGCAGCTGGCATGCGGGCGGCGGCTCGTGGTCGGGTTACACCGTTAGCCCCGCGTCGCTACAAAGTTGAGATCACAGTGAATCAGCAAACCCACGACAAGCTTCGTGTGCTGAAGACTTGTTGAGTCACGCAGCTGCGGAGGATCCCGCAGCCATCATAAGTCGCGCCATCGATCGGCTGCTCGCGGAGACGCTGAAGAAGAAAGCTGCATTGACGGATCGGCCGCGAACGCAGCGACAGCCTAAAACACACCGAAAGCTGGAGCTGCCACCACGATAGAACCTCGCCCACGAGCCATCCCGGCAGCTCTTCGCCGTGCGGTTTGGCTGCGAGATGTCGGGCGTTGCAGATTCGAAGACGACACGGCGCATCGATGCCGCGCGACACGCAGCCTCGAGTTCCATCACAAAATGCCCTTCGCCCAAGGCGGGCCGCATGAACTCGGGAACATCGAGCTGCGCTGCCAGGGGCATAACCAGTATCAAGCCGATCTCGATTTCGGCCGAAGCTTTATGCGAGCCAAACGCAGGCATGGTCACAGTTGCCAACAGTCGGCGTAGACTGTTGGCGGAGGGTTCGATTGCTAATTGTGGGCCGAGCGGTTCTCGCCGATGCCGCCATGGGTATCGCGCGAGTGTTTGAACGACATGCGCGCGATGGGCCGCCCGAGGGTGGCGAATCGCAAGGCTATAAGGATGTTAGCAATGGCGGCACGAGTCAGTGCCGATGAAAGGTTTCCCCGGGAAATTCATCCTGTGGGAGTTCGTTCGGTAGCGATACCTACCAGCACGGGTTCTCTCGTACACCGACTCAACTTACCTCATGTTTCTATGCGGCGACGTAGAGCGCGCTCAAATGTGTCCCTCTCTTCCCGGTAGTAGAAGTGGCCAGCCTGCGGCGGGGCGTTGAGAACCTGCGCCCGGATCGCTGCTGGTACACGGTACTGGTCCTCAGAGCCCTCGGGGTCGAGCTCCAATCGCCCTTTCTCTTTCATCGCGGAGACGATGTAGGGCCGCTTGCGGGAGAATCATTCCAGCGTTCTTGAAGGCCGCTCTTCGTCCGTGCATATCTCCCAGTAAACGCAGCCATCGAGGTCGTAAGTTTAGAAACCGGCGCAAACGCCGATCACAAAGACCACTGTATGGATTAACGGGTGTCCTGTTAGCGACTCAGTGTAGCTCTCGCAAGTGCCTGGTTCTCGGTACTTCTTGGCTGACTCTCTGAGCATCGACCATCAGGACGAACGCTGCGAACAAGACGAGAAGGAGCTCAACAATGGGTCTCAGAGCCCGGCGAACATGTTCGAAAGCCGTGGCACGGGCTTCGCTCTCTTGAAAGCTCATCCTCCGCGGGGTATCGAAAGTCGGCTCCGTTCCGGGGCCATTGATTCATCGCGACCTGAAGAAAGAGGTACATTAGGATGCGCTTTTACGAATTCGAGTGCCGCACTGTTCTAGACAAGTATGGCATTCCCCACACCGAAGGTGGTTTGGCGAAGACGGCCGCAGAAGCTGAAAAGCTGGCCTCCGAGCTAGGCTGCCCCGTTGTCATCAAATCCCAGATTCTCGCCACCGGCGCCCGTGACGCGGGCGGCGAGAAGGTCGCGAACTCCCCCGCTGAGGCAAAGGCCGCCGCTGAGGAGATACTGGCCCTTGAGATCAAAGGCCTCTCCGCCATGGGCGTGCTGGTAGCAAAAACCATCGAGGCGAAGAAAGAGTACGCCCTTCAGATCACCTACGACGCGGTGGCACAGCTTCCGGTCATGATCCTGAGCGACGTCTCGCGCAAGAACCTGGACGATGTCGCCGACGACACGCCCGAGCGCATCACTCGACGACACTTCTCCACTCTCGTGCCCATTCGCGCTCAGGTCTACACGGCCAAAGAACTCGTACGGGGACTGAAGATCGGCGCGCCTGAGATCAACCGCCTCACACAGCTTGTAAGCAAGCTGAGCGACGCGTTTCTCGAGTACGACCTTACCGTCGCCGAGATCAATCCGCTGGCGCTCACCGATGACGGCAAGTTCGTGGCCGTAGACGTCTCCATGGACATGGAAGAAGAAGGCCGCTTTCGCCAGCAGGCACTGCTCGAAGAGTTCGGGATTCCAAGCACTGAGACGCGCGGCGTACGCGGCGAGCCAACCCCCATGGAACGTGAGGCTCAAGCGATCGACGCAGAGGACCTTCGCGGGCTCATCAGCCCCTTCGTCGAATTCGAAGGCAACATGGGGCTCGTCATCGGTGCCGGCGGCGGTTCGCTGACGATCTTCGACTGCGTAACGCAGGCCGGTGGCAAGCCCGCCAATTACTGCGCCATCGGCGGCAACCCGAGCGTGGGCAAGGCCCGGCGTCTGACCAAGCTGGTGCTCTCTAAGGAGGGCGTGAACAAGATCGCGGTGATGTCCAATGTGGTGTCGAACACTCGCGCCGACCTGGTAGCGCGCGGTGTGATCAAGGGCGTACTCGACCTTGGGCTCGTCCCCTCTGAGGTCATCACGATCTTCCGCTGCCCGGGAGCCTGGGAGGCCGATGCCTTCAAAATCCTGGACAAGTACAACATCGACTACTGTGATCGCACCGTGTCGCTCAGCGAAGCCGCCAAGCGCGCCGTCGCGAAGCTGGCGGACTGAGCGGCGGGAAGGCGAAGAAACATGGGCATTATTCTTAACGACGATTTCACTTTTATTGTGCAGGGCATCACCGGGCGCGAAGCGCTGAACTTCACCCGTGAGTGCCTCAACTACGGCTCCAAGATCGTGGGCGGTGTCACTCCTGGGCGAGGAGGCCGCGAGGTCTACGGCGTCAAGGTGTACGACAGCGTACGCGAGATCACCGAACAGACTCGCGTAGACGGATCGGTAATCACGGTACCCTACCAGTTCACCCCCGATGCTGCCTTCGAGGCCATCGAGGCCGGCATCAAAGAGATCGTGATCATCACCGAAGGTATCCAGCGCAAGAGCGCGGTGGAGATCATCGAGTTCGCGAAGAAGCACGGCGCGCGAGTCATCGGACCGAACTGCCTCGGCGTAATCTCGCCCGGCGTGTGCCGGTTTGGCAGCCTCGGTGGACCGGCGGACGACTGCAAAAAAGCGTTCGGCCCCGGGTCGGTTGGGGTGATGTCGCGCTCGGGCGGCATGACGACCGAGATCTGCAACGCGCTCACGGTCGCCGGACTCGGCGTGAGCACGGCCATATCCATCGGCGGTGACCCGGTTGTAGGATCGTCTTACTCCGACCTCATGCCGCTGTTCGAGGCCGACCCTCAGACAGAAGCCGTTGTCATCTATTCCGAGCCGGGCGGCCCTATGGAAGCCCAACTCGCGCAGTGGTCCAAGGACAACAACAGTCGTCTGCCCATCGTGGCATTCGTCTCAGGCCGCTTCATGGACGACATGCCGGGCGTAAGCTTCGGCCATGCCGGCACCGTGGTGCACCGTAAAGTGGACTCCCCGGCAGAAAAGATTCGTGCCATGCGCGAAGCCGGTATTTCCGTTGCCGACTTGATCGGAGACATCCCTCGCCTAGTTCGCGAGCGCACAGGAGGCTGATATGGCGATGTTCATCCGCATCGATGTGAATGACGACGTTGTGCGCGACGCAGGCGTGGCGGGCAAGTTGATCGAGACGTGCCCGGTGAAGATCTTCGCCGCCGGCGCTGACGACAAGAGCGTCGTCGTCATCGACGACAACGTTGACGAGTGCACGCTCTGCGACCTCTGCGAGCAGGCATGCCCCGGCGGGGTCAAGGTCGTCAAGCTCTACTAGAACAACCCCTTTTCGCCCCCGGCCCGCGCGGGGGCGCTTGACCTCCCAGTAGTTCGCCGAATTTCGGCCGTGGAATTCTATGTCCAACTCAACCCGCCCCCGACGAAGTATTCTCTACATGCCCGGCAGCAATGCCCGCGCTCTAGAGAAGGCGAAAACCATCCCTGCCGACGCGTTGATCTTCGATCTTGAGGACGCCGTTGCGCCCGACATGAAGAATCTAGCGCGCGACCAGGTCTGTGCCGCAGCAGCTTCGGGCGACTACGGTTACCGCGAGATCGCCATCCGTATCAACGGCCTCGACACCCCTTGGGGCTACGCCGATCTGACGGCCGCGGTGGCGGCCAAACCCGACGCGATCCTCGTACCCAAGATCGACGGCGCCAGCATGATCCGTCAGATAGAAACGGTAATGGTCCAACTTGGCGCAGTCGACAAGACGCGACTCTGGGCGATGCTTGAAACACCTCGCGGTTTGCTTCGCGCCGAGGCGATCGCCGGCGCAAGCAAGCGGCTCGAAGTGATGGTGATGGGAACCAACGACATCGCCAAAGAGCTAAAAAGCGCGCACCACTCCGAACGCGGCCCGCTGCTGACGAGCCTCGGTCTTTGCCTGTTAGCCGCGCGTGCACATGGCTTGGTGATCGTGGACGGCGTCTACAACGACATCAAGAACGTCGAGGGTTTCGAGACCGAGTGCAGGCAGGGCCAAGAGATGGGCTTTGACGGAAAGACGCTCATCCATCCGAGCCAAGTCGAAAACTGCAATCGCACCTTCTCGCCTTCGGACGAAGAAGTTGCCACGGCCAAGCGAATCATCGCTGCCTTCGAAGAAGCCGTCGCCGCCGGCAAATACGTCGTCACAGTAGACGGCCGTATGATCGAGAATCTCCACGTAGAAAACGCGAAGCGCGCGGTAGCCCAAGCCGAAGCCATCGCCGACCGCAACTAGAAAAAAAGGGGGGGCAAGCCGCGACTTGCCCCCCCCCCCTTTTTTTTTTGTTTAGAGCCCGTAGGCCTCTTTTAGATCCGCATCCTTCTCGGCCAGCATCGTCGCGAGGCTCATCATCACCTGACACTGCTTGTAGGTCGCGTCGTCCTGCATCTTGCCGTCGATCATCACGGCGCCGCTGCCGTCGCCCATGGCATCCATGACTTTCTTGGCCCACAGCACTTCCTCAACCGGCGGGCTGAAGACGCGTCGCGCGATGTCGATCTGGACCGGGTGCAGGCTCCATGTCCCGACACAGCCCATCAAGAATGCGTTACGGAACTGGTCCTCGCAGGCGACAACATCTTTGATGTCTCCGAACGGGCCATAGTAAGGGAGAATGCCGTTCGCGTTACACGCATCGACCATACGTCCCATCGTGTAGTGCCACAGATCCTGCTGAGCGGTCACGCGCGGCGCGTCCGGGTTGTCAGGATCGGGATCGGCACGAACGATATAGCCGGGATGCCCACCGCCGACGCGCGTCGTCTTCATGCGGCGTGATGCTGCGAGATCTGCCGGGCCCAGCGAGAGCCCCTGCATACGCGGACTGGCCGCGCAGATTTCTTCTACATTGGCGACGCCTTGAGCCGTCTCCAAGAGCGCGTGAATCAGGATCGGCTTTTTCAGCCCCGCCTTCGCCTCGAGCTGAGCGAGAAGCCGGTCGACATAGTGGATGTCCCACACGCCTTCGACCTTCGGAACCATGATGACATCGAGCTTGTCGCCGATTTCCGTAACGAGCCGGATGAGATCATCAAGCGCCCAAGGCGAATCCAAGCTGTTGATACGCGTCCAAAGCTGCGTATCTCCGAAATCCGTGGCCTTGGCGATCGTGATCAAGCCCTCGCGGGCCGCCACCTTGTTATCGACCTGAATCGCGTCCTCAAGGTTGCCGAGCAAGACGTCAACCTTCTTGGCGATATCAGGGACCTTCGCAGCCATCTTGGCGTTGCTCGGATCAAAGAAGTGGATCATCCGCGACGGACGAAAAGGAATCTCACGCAAAGGCATCGGCGCGCCGAGAGCCTGCGGCTGGAAAAAGTGTTTTGGACTACGCATAGCGCCACTATTTCAAGGCCCCGAAAGGGGTCAAGTCGCGGCTTTAATCGGGGACGGGTACCTATTTTTCGAGTGCCTGGTGCACTTCTTCAATCGCTTTCTTTACGTTCGGTGCAGAGGCCTGACGGTTCGGCGAGAGACGTTCGCGGATCCAGGCTCTAGCCGGTAGCCGTTGGGCTATCCGTGAAATCCTTCGCCGCGTAGATCACTACGGGCTCGGCAACACCGCGCAGGGTGGCGGCGGGTAACTCTTCAAGCGAGAAGCGAGGGTCGAGTCCGTCACGTACTGCCTTTGTAACCAAAATATCGACCTCATGTTCGCGAGTCTCAGCCTGCACCCGTGCGGCTAGATTCACGGTGCTTCCGATCACCGTGTACTGCATCAGATCGCTGCTACCCACCAGGCCCGCAACTCCCAGACCACGATGTAGGCCGATGCCGACCGCGAGTGTTGGTAGGCCTTCTTCCTCAAGTTCTTGATTGTAGGTCGCGAGCGCTTCCCGCATTGCAATGGCGGCGTGCAAGGCGTCGTTGGCCTGCCAGGGGTTCGGCTGCAGAGCACCGAACAGCGCCAGGATTCCGTCGCCAATAAATGTTGAGATGTGTCCACGGTGGTCGGTGATGGCCGGACTCATTCTTTCGAAATAGCCGTTCAAGATGCGCACGAGCAGGTAGGGCTCAAGCCGCTCGCTCAACGCCGTGAATCCGACGAGGTCGGCGAATAGGGCGGTGACCTCGATACGTTCTCCGCGAGTCGAGACCCCACCGGCGATAATGCGCTCAACGATTTCTTCGGGGGCAAATCGCGCAAACGACGTTTGCAGACGTTCCAGGTCGGCGGCTTTGCCTTCCAAAGCGATGCGCAGGCGTGCGCTCTCGCGACGGCTTGAGGCTATATAGGCCCCTGCCGCGACCAGGCCGATCACAAGCAACGCGATGATGCCCGCCACGGTTTCCATCAATCCACGTCGAGAACGAGTTCGAGACGACACACCATGTTTGCCAAGGCTGCGATGCCTACGGTTTCCAGGAACTGCTTGTTGCTCAATCGTTCGCCAAGATCGCGACCGCGGCGTTGCGCGGAGGGCGCCTGGTACCAAATTGTTTCGCGGACATAGGGCAAGATGAGAATCTCTGCGGGGTCCAGTTCTGGCCCCGACAAATGGGCCAGGATCGTGTCAACGCATTCACAGGAAAGGCCTTCCAGCTCTAGCAGGCGGTAGGCTTCTTGTTCACACCCTTTGCTTCCCAGCCCGCGCGCAATGACCGCGAAAATCAATGCCTTGGTTTTTGTCGGAAGGTTTGGCGACGCCCATGCTTCGTCGATGATCATGCGCAACATCCGCGCCTGAATGATGCCATCGAGTTCGTTCACGACGGCAGAATACGGCCCCGTTTTCATCTCGGGGGTGAGCATCTCGGTCTTGGCGGGTGTCGAGATCTGCGCGAGCAAACGGCCGAATTGCTCACGTAGCGTGGCGAGCATGCCCTTTTCATTGAGCACGTCGCTGAAGCCCAACGGTAACGCCAACAGCGTTGCCATGCGGTTATGGAAGATCACATCGGCGGCTTGGAAGGCTATTTCCTTGATCCCGGTGTCATCGTAGCCAACGTCGCGCAGTGCCTGCTTGTCGGCGGCGCCCGGTGGGGGATTGGAACGTGAAACTCGTCTCGAGAAATCTAGAGCCAACTTGATTCGCGGCTCGATCGCAGCGGTGTCGATGTCGCGCTCCAGACCTTCGATTTCTTTCTCGGACATTCCCTGGATCCGCATCAGGAAACGCACCGCTCCGTAACAAAAACGACAGGAGTTATCTCTGCTTACGGCCATATAGATAAGCGGCGCGATGTCGGTAATGCGACTGTAGCTTTCATCAAGATACACGTCCGCACGCAGCATCCATGCGCAATCTGCCAAGTAGGGCGTGTGCGGCATGTCGGAGCTGGCGTGCTTATCAATCCAGAGATCGAGTTCTGGATTAGCGTGTTGCTCGACCAGCGGTTCGAGCCATTCGACATCTTGCAGGGCTTTCATTGGTGGTGTCCTTGGTTGATACGGATACTTGCGTCGCGGTGGGCCGCGATTCGTCTCCAAGTCACGCCGACAATAGCGCACGGTTTGGGGGAACGTAATCGCGCCCTCTGCCAACGGGGATGGCCATGAGTAAGCGGGATTCGAAGACCAAGGGCGAGCAACAATGGTCTCGACGAGAGATCGATCTCGGTGCTCGTGGACAAATGCGAATCAGTCACGCTCGCGGCCCTGAGGGGGCGCCAGCGTTGGTTCTACTTCACGGGCTGGCAGCAACCGGACAGCTAAACTGGTTTACGGCGATGCCTGCGCTGGCGGAGCGCTTTCAGGTCTTGGTTGTTGATCACCGAGGGCATGGAGGCGGAATTCGCACCCACCATTTTCGTCTGGCCGACTGTGCCGACGATGTGATCGCGGTTGCCGATGAGCTCGGTATCGAAACGCTGACCGCGGTCGGCTATTCGATGGGTGGCCCGATCGCGAAGCTTACTTGGAGCCGACATCGCGATCGCGTAGCTGGCCTCGTCCTGTGTGCCACTGCCCGCCATTTCATTCGTCCCGAAGTGCGCGGACTTGCCAGCGCGGTCATGCCCGGTGCGGTCTTGGCTACACGGATCGCACCTCGACTCTTTTTGGATCGCTTTATCGACGGCATGGTCGATAGCCAAAAGCGGCCCGAAGCCGCCCAGTTTGTGCGTGACGAGATGGCCGGCACCGACCCCTCAACTTTGATGCAGGCTGTGCGTGCTCTGATTCGCTTCTCGTCGCACGACTGGTTGGCCGATATCAATGTCCCGACTGCGGTTGTTGTCACCACACGAGATGAGCTGGTGCCCCCCTCGCGGCAGTACAAACTCGCGGAAGCGATTCCGAACGCGAAAGTTTTCGAAGTTGACGGCGACCATTTCGCCTGCGCCCGTGCGGTCGAGCAATTCGTTCCGGCGCTCGTTGAAGCATGTGAGTACGTTACATCCGTAGGACTTAAGAATGCGTGAAGGATGGCCTTCGTTGACTGCGGCGTTCGTCGCCTTCGGTCGTGGGGTCGGACTTTCCGATGACCGTCGCGATAAATTAGCTAGTGGGTTGTCGCCGTTCCCGTTTTCGCTCGGGATGACCGCGCTCCAGTACAGCGGGTGGGGGCGCGAACCCGCTCGGCTTCTGCTTCGAGCGGCAAGCTTTGGTTTAGTCGATCACACTTTACTGCGCATGGAGGCGATTGACGATAGCGTTCGTCGTGCCATGCCGACCATTGAACAAGTGGTGGTGCTCGGTGCGGGTTTGGATACGCGTGCCTGGCGCATGAACGAATTGGCGCACGCTCGCGTTTTCGAAATCGACCACCCCGACACCCAAGCTTGGAAGCGTTCCCACGTGAACAACTGGCGTCCTGCAGCGCGTCAGGTTTCCTTTGTCTCGGTTGATTTCGAACGCGACGAGTTGGGCCGCGCACTCTACGACGTAGCTCACGACCCGAATCTGCCCACGTTGTGGATATGGGAGGGCGTGACGATGTACCTTGAGCGAGCGGCAATCGACGCAACGTTGACCCAGATCGCCGAGCGATCAGCTGCCAACAGCCGCCTCCTTGTCACCTATACACGACCGAATCTGCTTGGTGCGACGGCAATGGCCAATGGTGTGGTCGCTGCTGCCTTCCGACTGCTGGGTGAGCCACTGCGTGGTTTGTTCGAGCCCGAAGAACTCGCCGACCGCCTCGCCAAATTTGGGTTTGAGGTTGTCGCAGATACCGATTCGGCACAGTGGGCAGGCGAAGCTAGCTCGGCTAGCTGGCTACCTGACTCGCTGCGGGTAGAGAGGCTCGCCGAAGCGGTTTGTCGCGTCCCGGTTTCCGACTAACGCGCACTCTTTCGCGTGAGACAGCGTCGCCCATCAGCAGACAAGCAGCGGGCCATTTGATCAATGAGGGGTGTTTGTGGTCGATTCGTCGATTGCCGTTGCCCGAAACGGCCCAAAAAGGAGATGACCCCCAATGTTTCGTGAGGAAATCAAGGTTCTGGATTGCACTGTTCGTGATGGTGGCTTGATCAACAAGTACCAGTTCACCGACGACTTCGTTAAAGGCTGTTACGCCGCTTCTTGTGAGTCTGGCGTCGACTTTTTCGAAATGGGCAAGAAGCTCGCCGAGAGCGATAGCTACAAGAAAAGCGAGTGGGGCAAGTGGAATTTTTGCGAAGACGACGTGATTCGCTCGGTCATCGATTCTTACGATGGTGAGAGCCGCCCGCAGATCGCAGTCATGTACGACGTCGGTCGCATCGATATCTCGCAACTCAAGCCGGTTGATCAGTCGCCCATCGATATGATTCGCACGGCGTGCTACGTCGCCGAAGTCGATAAGGGCATCGATCTCGTTAAGCGCACGAAGGATCTTGGTTACACAACCACGTTGAACATCATGGCCCCTTCGGCCGCGATCGAATCGGAACTGTGCTCTGGGCTGGAACAGGTCGAGGGCGCCGACGAAGTTGACTATCTCTATCTGGTTGACAGTTACGGCGCATTCTACTCCGAGCAGATCACGCATTACTTAGGCCTGTATCGTAAGTATGCGCCGAGCAAGGAGATTGGCTTCCACGGGCACAACAACCAGCAGCTCGCTTTTGCGAACACACAGCAGTGCATCATCGATGGTGTGAACTTGCTCGATGCAACGATCAACGGCATCGGTCGCGGGGCAGGGAACTGCAACCTGGAATTGCTGCTCGGGTTCCTGAAGAATCCGAAGTTCGACGTTGGGCCGATCTACCGCGTGATCCAAGAGCACTTCATTCCGTTGCGCAAGCAGATCGAGTGGGGCTTTAACGACATCTACGGAATCTCGGGGTTCTTGAACCAGCATCCGCGCGCCGCGATGAAGCAGCGCGGTGACGCGAAAATCCGCGACCTTTGTTACGAGTTCTTTCTCGAGTCGACGAATACCGGAACGGGCGGTCTCGACTAGCTCACACCAGGAGATCCCAATGACCGATAGATCAACGTTTCTTAAACTCGCCGCCGCCGGCCTGACGTTTGTCGCCCTCGGCTACGAGATCGCTCCGGCCACTGTTATGGGGCCGTTGCTTACGGTGCAGTTTGATAGCATCGACCAGGTTCACATTTTCCGCGCAGTGGGCGGGATCTATTTGGCGCTATCAGCGTTCTGGTACTTCAGCTCATCGAAGCCCGAGTATTCGAAAGCCGCCGTGGCTTCGGTTGTCTTTTTCATGCTCGGTTTGGCTGCAGGCCGGATCGTGAGCACCGTTGTTGACGGGGTGCCGAGCCCCTTGCTGGCTGGCGCGACGCTGGTTGAGATCGCTATCGGCGCCTGGGGGTTGGCTGTTCTTCGAAACGAATCGTAGGCAGGGATCACGCTTCTACTAAACCATCTCTCCAGTTCCGCCAGCGTCGGTCGGTAGATCGCGGAACTTGGGGAGATCGTCGTCCATGGGATGCACCGTCTCTACGTAGTGTACGTGAAACGCGGGTGTGAACGTCAGGGTTTGCAGTGTTGCCGCGAGTACATCGATCATTCCCAGCGTTGGGTGCTGGATCATTAGGTGTCCACCGCATTGCGTGCAGAATTGGCGGTGACTGATGCTTTCGGGCGTCTTGTGAAATGTCGCGACGTACTGCGACCCGCTGGTGTATGTTACTGCGTCGGTCAACCACATCGTGGATGCGTGTACGGGACTTCCCGACCAGGAACGGCAGGATTCGCAGTGGCAGTAGCCCATCGCTAACGGATCGCCCGTGGCTTCCACCTGAACAGCTCCGCAAAAACAAGAACCTGTGTGAAGTGATGTCATGGTTTTTTCCTTTTAGAGTCCGAACGCTTTCGCTTCGGCCGCTAGAAGGGGCTCAACCGCGTTGTGGGTTTTGACGCGCTCGGCGAATGCGGCGAGTTTTGGCCAACGCTCACTATCTACTGCGTAACCGGCGTACCCGGCGTTGATCAACGGTGACACCACGGCCATATCGGCGACACCGAAACTGTCGAACAAAAATCCCTGCGCCGGGAGCTGCGACTCAAGGTACTCGAGTAGCGGCGGAAGTTTCTTCTCGGTGATCTTGGTGACCGCGTCTTCGTCTACTTCCTGCTTGAACACCATCGGACGCATGAAGCGATGGAAGAATATGGCGCCGGCTGATTCGGCCAGAGCCGTACCCCCGTACTCTTCGAACCAATCGGCTTTGGCTCGGCCCGCCGGGTCGCGCGGGTAAACAGCGACCTCGGGGTAGGCGTTGTCCAGATACCGGCAGATGACCTTAGAGTCGGCAATCGTCAGATCGCCGTCTTGCAACGCGGGAACCTTCTCCAAGGGACTGACCTTCTTAAGCGCGGCGTCGTTAGACCAAGGCATAGCGGGGATGTGCTCGTAGGGCAGTTCCTTGACGGCGAGTACGACCATGACCTTGCGAACAAAAGGGGAGGCGGAGGCGCCGTGCAGGGTGATCATTGTTCCAAACTCTCTCTTCGCAACGTTCGCGGTGTCTGTGACGGGGGATGGGCAAAGTCGATGGGCAATTTGTTGTGCATTTGACTCGCAGTCAATGAGCTTGGCGCTACTTCGCGATGACTAGCCATTTTCGCCAGCCGCGCCAGTCATGCCAGTTCTGGCTCGATAGCGACTGGGGGCAACCCCCGTCCAGGACTTGAACGCACGCGAGAACGCAACGACGTCGAGAAACCCAAGCCGATAGGCGATTTCGTCCAGCAGTAGATCGTTGCGGGCGAGAAGCTGGCGCGCTCGGTCAAGCCGTACTTCCTTTAGAAGTTCGGTAAACCCTGCGCTTTCAGCAGCAAGTCGTCGCTGAAGTGTACGCGCGGTTAAGTGCAGAGCGGCGGCGATTTCTACCAGTCCGGGAATCGGCGTTGCTGCACGCAAACGGCTTCTTACGATATCGGCATAGTCCAACGGCGCGGTCAGTGTTTCGCTTACGCGACGGCATTGCGCTTCGTAAAACCGAAACGACATCTCGTTCGCTTGTAGCGGGCGCACCATCAAATTGCGGTCGTCGAAACGAACTTCATCGTAAGGCGCATCGAAGTAGACATGGCAGGCGAAGAACTGTTCGTACGGCTTTGGGTCCTGCGGTGTTGAGCGTCGCAGGTGAACACTGGCCGGGTTGGAGTTTGCACCCACGGCATCGCGGAAGATCGTGACGGCGCAGACCATGTCGCGCAGTAGAAAGAAGTCGTGGCAGTCGCCGAGATCCACACTCCCTTCGAGACGAAGAACACCCTGGCTTTGGTCACGCCACATCGACAGTTCAAACATTCCCCACGCCAGAACCGGGTAGCTCAATACCGTGCGCTGCATCTCGAGAAGGGTTGGGGCACTGGCGGCCGCCAACCCGAGAATGCCGAACGAGTTTATGTGGTAGCGCTGGCCGATCGTGAGTCCGGCGTGCGGCAAATTCAGGCGGGCCAGGGCCGACCGGGTGAACGCAGTCTCTTGGTCCAACCGGATTCGATAGCTGGGTTCCTCCAGCGCAAAGAGTGGAATCTCGGCTTCTGCCAACAGCGGCGCCAAAGGCACGGCGTGCTCTTCTAGCACGCCGATCAGCGGGCCAAGCCCGAAGGCTAGCCGGACCGGCTGTGACATGACCGTCCCAAACAGGAATTCGGGGCCGCCTTTGTCGCCAGATCTGTCTTCGTGTCTAAAAATCGGCGCCATTTCAGGGGCCAAGAAAAAGCGATGTGTCGTGAAATATCAAATTCTTTTCGTTTTCCATCATTCCCGAACCACTGTTCGGTGTCCATAGTCTCCCGAGACTATGGACCTTCCGGCAACAGTCGGAAGGCCGTGGGGAGCATTGCAATGGGACAGCACACGACCACCGAGACACAGAAGGCTTTTCAGGGATCACCGCGCGTAGCGGTTATCGGAGCTGGGATGTCCGGCATTCTCATGGCCATCAAACTCAAAGAGGCGGGGCTGGAGAACTTCACGGTCTATGAGAAGGCCGATACCGTCGGTGGTACCTGGCGTGAAAATACCTACCCGGGCATCGCCTGCGACGTTCCGTCTCACCACTACTGCTACTCGTTCGAACCGAATCCGGAGTGGAGTCGCCGCTTCTCGCCCGGTTCAGAGACCAAAGCCTATTTTGAACGTTGCGCCGAAAAGTACGGGGTGCTGCCGCACGTTCGCTTCAACACCACTATCGAGCGGATGACGTGGGAAGACGGCGCCTGGAACATCGAAACGCAGAGTGCAGGGCATACCGAACACACGACCGCCGACATTGTCGTTTCGGCGGCGGGGGTTCTTCACTGTCCGGCGTTTCCGAACATCGAGGGGCTCGACACGTTTGCAGGTGATGCGTTTCACACCGCACGTTGGAATCACGATATCGATCTTACAGGAAAGCGAGTTGGCGTGATTGGAACGGGTTCGACCGCAGCTCAGGTCGTCCCGGCGATCGTCGAAAAAGTCGCCAAGCTAAGTTTGTTCCAACGAACGGCGCAGTGGGTTCATCCGTTGCCGGACAAGTCGTACACGGCGCTCGGCAAGGCTTTGTTCCGCACGATCCCGTTGACCATGAAGGGGCTTTACGGGTTCTACTACCGCGCCCTGGAAAAGGGTTTTTCGGAAGTCGTGATCGGCGAGCGAAGTGCCGAAGGGTTGAACGCGCGCTGTCAGAAGAACCTCGAAACGGTTGCCGATTCCACACTTCGCGCCAAGCTTACACCCGACTATCAGCCGGGCTGTAAACGACTGATTTTTTCGTCGGCGTTCTATCCGGCAATGCAAAAGCCAAACGCCGAGTTGGTAACCGATCGTATCGATCGCATCGAGCCGCAGGGGATTCGAACCGCAGACGGACAACTTCACGAACTCGACGTGCTGGTGCTGTCTACTGGCTTCAAAGCCGATCGCTTCCTGCGTCCGATCGAAGTGAAGGGGCAAGATGGCGTGGACCTGAACGAAATTTGGGAGCGCGGACCTCAGGCTTACCGCTCGGTCGCAGTTCCCGGCCTACCAAATTTCTTCATGCTCATCGGGCCGCATAGCCCAATCGGCAACCTATCGTTGATCGCCATTGCCGAGTGGCAGGCAACCTACGTGATGCGCTGCATCGACAAGATTCGCCGCGAGAACGTTCAGATAATGCCAACCCCTGAGGCCACCACGCTCCTGGCCGAGCAGATGAAAGAGGCGTCGCAGAAAACTGTCTGGGTATCAGGCTGCAAGAGCTGGTACCTGGACGCCGACGGCCAACCGGCGCTGTACCCGTGGAAGCCCTCGCGCTTTCACGAAGAAATGACCCAGCCCCCGATGTTTGCGGATTTCGATGTGCGCCCGCTTAAGTCGAATCAGGTGGCGGATGCGGCGTAGGATGCGGCAATAGTCGGCAAGCCCCACAATCAACGATCAAACCCACCCCCTAACAGTCCGCGCAGACTGTTGAAAACTATGACCTGCTAGGTCTCAGGCCACTCCCCGCGCTCGGCATTCCAACACCCGCACGAAGGCGTCGGGGGCGAGGCGATGCTCGAAGAACGATTCCGCAGCGCAAAGCGCGAGGACCAAGTGAAGCGAGCATTGCCTCGCCCCCGGCGCCCCAGCCCCCCCCCGCTACGAAGAAGTCAGCGCATAACCCCGGGTCGGAAAGTGAACGTGAATCAAACCGCAGCGTTCGGTCTCTCTCTGAATGACCCAACGATCAGCGGTGGCGCCAACCAGTACCCCTTGCGTGTCGTCGCGCCCGTAGTCAGTCGGCGCGATACAAATCGTTTCGCCAATGTTCGAGTCTTCAGTTTGCGCGGGTAGTGCTCGCGGATCGTTATCGCGCGCGATATCGAGCGCTTGATCGGCAGTAATGGATTCAGAGCGACCGTTCCCGAATGCCGCCATCTGGTCGCGCCAACGCGCCAGTGCGGGTCGTGCCGCGGTCACCTGTGTGTCGGTCATAAATTCATAGAACCACACGACGTGGTAGGCGGAGAAATCCAGGATGTCGGGATTGCTGCCACCCAGGAACCCGTCGCTGACTTTGCCATTTAACTCATCGAGATGATTGTTCCAAATTCGCCGAGCTTCTGCGGCGGCGAGTACATCGAGTCCGCCACCGGCACCCAGAGCCGCGCGGTCTTTGAGAAACTTCGGCAACCCAAAGCCCAGCGTGGTCACAAGCTTCCAAAGCATCTGGCCCTTCGGAAGTGCTCCCAGGCAGGCCGCGAAAATCGGCCCTTCGATGTGGTCGAGGTACTCGAGGTCGGCTTGGCTGCGATCGTTCGCTGACAGTTCGGGTTTCCCTGACAAGCGCGCGATTTCGGCGGCAATCGTGCGTGTGTCGCAAAACACGTCGGCGCCGATCTGTGCGACCGGACTCTTGCGATAGCCGGTGATCATCGGATCCAACGACGGTCGCGGCGGTTGCGGTGGCACTTCGACGGCCTGCCACGACAGGTCTGCGTAACCGAGCATTGATCGAACCTTCTGGCCGAACGGCGAGAACGTGTACTGATGAACGATGAGGGTGTCGCTTTGCATAGTGTCAACCTAGCTGCGCGGTGATGCCGGTTCGAACGCAGCGCGCGCGTCGGAAGGGGGCGACGCACTGCCCGACTGGTGGAACATCCGGTACAGCCCCGGCAGCACAAGTAACGTCAGAATCGTTGACGACAAGATGCCGCCGATCACGACTGTGGCCAGCGGGCGCTGCACTTCGGCGCCGGTTCCGGTGGCCAGCGCCATAGGAATAAAGCCCAGTGACGCCACCAGAGCGGTCATGAGCACGGGGCGAAGCCGGGTCATGGAGCCATCGAACACCGCGTCGTCGAGTGATGCTCCGTCTTCGCGCAAGCGGTTGATGAAGGTGATCATGACCAGTCCGTTCAGCACCGCCACGCCAGACAGCGCAATGAAGCCGACACCAGCAGAGATCGACAACGGGATGTCGCGGAACCAAAGCGCGAGCACGCCGCCGGTCAGTGCCAGTGGTACGCCGGTGAACACGAGCACGGAATCCTTAAGGTTCCCGAAGCTAACGAAAAGCAGGCCGAAGATCAGCAGCAGGGCAGTCGGCACAACGAGCTGCAAGCGCTTGGTGGCGGCGATGAGCTGCTCGAACTGTCCGCCCCACTGGGTCCAGTACCCCGCGGGGATGTTCACGTCGCGAGCGATCCGCTCTTCGGCATCGGCGACGAATGAACCGAGATCGCGGCCGCGAACGTTCGTGGTGACGACGATCCTGCGTTTGCCGTTTTCGCGACTGATCTGATTGGGGCCCAGCGCCACGCTCACGTTGGCCACAGCGTTGAGCGGAATGAAACGGTGTGGGGATTGAGAAATCGCATCGGAGCCGACCGCGCTATCTTCGGCCTGGTCCCAGCGGGGCAGCGGGGGCAGGGCGATCGGAAGCCGGTTGAGTGCTTCCGGATCGCTGCGCAGATCTTCGGGCAATCGTACGATGATCGGGAAGCGTTGGTCTCCCTCGAACAGGTCACCAGCCGACCTTCCGCCAAGGGCGATCTGCACGACCTCTTGAACGTCCGACAAGTTAAGACCGTAACGGGCAGTGGCCTGGCGGTCGATGTCAACAGTCATTAAGGGCAACCCGGTTACCTGCTCAACCTTGATGTCGGACGCGCCGGGTACACGCTGCAATACGGCCTCGATGTCCTCGCCGATTTCCAACAACAGGTTCATGTCGTCGCCAAACACCTTCACGGCAACATCGCTGCGCACGCCGGCAATCAGTTCGTTGAAGCGCATCTCGATCGGCTGTGTGAACTCGTAGTTGTTGCCGGGGACCTCAGCCAGAGCTTCCTCGATCTCGATTACGAGTTGGGCTTTCGGTTTGCGGGGATTCGGCCACTGGTCGCGCGGTTTCAGGATCACGAAGCCGTCGGTGAGGCTCGGCGGCATCGGGTCGGTGGCGATTTCAGGTGTCCCGATTTTGCCGAACGTTCTGAGAACCTCGGGGAACTCGATCAGGCGAGCCTCGATCGCGTGTTGCATTTCGACCGACTGGGTCAGGCTGGTCCCAGGGATGCGCATCGCATGCAGTGCGATATCGCCTTCGTCTAAGCTCGGGATGAACTCGGTTCCCATTTGGGTCGTCATCAGCCCACACAACACGACCAGCACACCGGCGGCCGTCGTCAGGATCACTCGCGCGCGAAGGGCAATGCGCAGCAGTGGCCGGTAAACGGCGCTCGCCGCCCGCATGAACACATTCTCTGTCTCGGACACCTTACCGCGAAGCACGATGGCCACGGCCGCAGGGACGAAGGTGACCGACAAGAGCATCGCCCCGAGTAGCGCCATGATTACGGTTAACGCCATGGGGAAGAACATTTTCCCCTCCACGCCGGTCAGCGTAAGGATCGGCAGATAGACCACCGTAATGATGATTTCGCCGAACATCGTCGCGCGGCGAACCTCTCGGGAAGCGTCGAAAACTGTGGCGAATCGTTCCGAGGGTGTAAGCACGCGTCCGAGGCGCTTTTGTTCGTTGCCCAAACGTCGCACGCAGTTCTCAACGATAATCACCGCTCCGTCTACGATCAGTCCGAAGTCGAGAGCGCCGAGGCTCATTAAGTTCGCACTGACCTTTGTGTTCACCATACCGGTGATCGTGAACAGCATTGCCAACGGAATTACGCAGGCCGTCACGAACGCGGCGCGGATGTTCCCGAGCAGGGCAAAGAGGACGGCGATAACGAGTAGGGCGCCTTCGGTCAGGTTGCGGCGCACGGTTTCGACCGTCGCGTTAACCAGCGTTGTGCGGTCGTACACCGTGCGAGCGATCACGCCCTGCGGCAGCGTACGGTTGATTTCCAGCATCTTGGTTCCCACACGCTGGGAAACCGCCCGGCTGTTCTCGCCAATCAGCATGAACACCGTTCCGAGTACGACCTCGTTTCCGTTCTCAGTCGCCGCGCCGGTGCGCAGTTCCTTTCCGAGGCCGACCGCGGCCACGTCTCGAATGTAGATCGGGATGCCGGAGCGGTGTCCGACGATGATGGTCTCGATATCACCGATCGAAGTGACTTGGCCGGGCGCGCGAATCAAAAACTGCTCGCCTTTGCGTTCGATGTAGCCAGCGCCCACGTTCTCGTTGTTGCGCTCGATGGCTTCAACGAGGTCTTGGAATGTCAGGCCGTAGGCGATCAGTTTCTCGGGCCGCGGGGTGACGTGGAACTGTTTTACAAACCCACCCACCGTGTTGACTTCGGTGACGCCCGGCACATTGCGAAGTTGAGGCTTGATCACCCAGTCTTGCACCGTTCGAAGATCGGTCGGTGTATAGGGAATCCCTTCGGCAGTGATCGCGCCTTCTTCGGCCTCGACCGTGTACATGAAAATCTCGCCCAGACCGGTCGCGATGGGACCCATCGAGGGCTCGATTCCCGTAGGAAGCTTGCCTTTTACTTCCTGGATGCGTTCGGCGATGAGCTGACGGGCGAAATAGATGCTGGTGCCGTCTTTGAAGACGACCGTGACCTGCGACAAGCCGTAGCGTGACAGCGACCGTGTGTACTCAAGCTGGGGCAGCCCAGCCATTGCGGTTTCGACCGGAAAGGTGATGCGCTGCTCGGCCTCCAACGGCGAGTACCCCGGCGCTTCGGTGTTGATCTGCACCTGGACATTTGTGATGTCGGGCACAGCATCGATCGGAAGGCGTTGATAGTTGTAGATCCCCAACGCGGCGACCGACAGGGTAGCCAGGATCACCAACCACCGTTGGCGAATAGAAAAATCGAGTATGCGATCAATCATGAAACTGCTCTGCGCACGTTGTGGTGTGATGGCGTAGAGCCGCGACGAACTTGCTGATGATCATGCAACTCAATGGTCATGGGTCGCACCGGCTTTTCCAAGCTCGGCCTTTACGATGAAGCTGTTGGTCGTGACGTACTGTCGTCCTGCTTGCACTCCGGAAAGGACCTCGACCCACTCTGCATCTTGCCTGCCCGTCTCGATCGGTGTGGCCTCGAACGAATTTCCTTCGCGCAGAAACACAACAGTCCAGTCGCGCAACGTCTGTAGCGCGCTCGCTTTCACGGCCACAGGCACCTCAGCTTCTTCGATGACAAGCTCGCCGGTTACGAACAATCCCGGACGCCACGAACCGTCGGGATTCGGAAGTTCCATGCGGGCGAGCATGGTCTGGGAGTTGGCAGCGCCAAATGGCGAAATGTAGTCAATTGAACCCTCGACCTTTTCCATCCCTTCGCCAGCGTCGAGTATCACGCGTTGTCCGAGAGCAAGGCGCGAAAAATCTTGGCGGTACACATTGAGATCTACCCACACGCTGCTTAAGTCGGCGACGACGTAGATGTCGTCACCCTCGGCGACGAACTCGCCGACTGTGACGTGCTTTTTGATAATGGTGCCATCGATTGGTGTGCGCACTTCATAGGATTGAAGACTTTCGTTGCTCTGCACGACAGCAACGAGTTCTCCCTTTTTGACGCGATCGCCGAGCCGTTTCAGTGATTGCTTCACGACGCCGGGAAAGCGTGGGATCAAGTGGGCCATGCGATCTTCGTTCGGTGTGATTTTGCCGGTCAAAGTCAGCGTCGTGCGAACAGTGGCAGGTCCTACGGTTTCGACCTCGATTTTGGCAGTGCGAAGCGCGCCAGGACTCAGTTCCACGCGGCCTTCGGGCGACTCATACTCCCACCGGTACGACTTCCCTCGATACTCGGCGAGGACCGTGACGTCGAAGGAGTGGGGTTCCACAATCGTTTGATCGCCGCGAAGGTAGTCGGCGATCTCAGTGAAGCTGATGGTGTCGGTCCTGTTTCCTAAGCGAAGCAATTGTATCGACAGATCGACGTCGCTCGCCGCAACCGGCTGTCCGTCGGCGTAGGCGTAAACGCGAAACTCGGGCGGGATGCCCCGTTCGAAGATCGACACTTCCAGCGAGAAGCCATGGTCTTCAAGCATGCGGCCCCTATGAGACCCTTTGCGAATTTCCTCCGAATCGTGATTCGCCTCGCCGCCGTGGCCATGCCCGTCTTCAAGCGGTGCGGTCGGTGCGCGTAGAATTTGCATCGCCAGCGCTGCGCCGATCGCCAGAACAAGAATAGTTCCGAAGGCCTGTAAAAATTTGTTCATCGAATCGATCCTTGTTCGTTGGTCACGGGGGTGTCGTTGACTACGGATTCACCAACGAGTCTTTCGAGCACGGTCACGCCACGGTGATAGTCGGCGAGCGCTTGAATCTGCTGGGCACGAGCCGCGTTCAGGGTTCGCTGCGCGTCAAGGACCTCAAGGTAACTGAAGCGGCCTTCGCGGTAGCCACTGCGTAGGGCATTAAACGCTTGGCTGGCGCCGGGGAGGATTTCTTTCTGTAGGCGATTGATCTGAGCGTGTGTCCCCGCGATTGCCTGATGCGCGATCAATAGTTCTGAGCGCAAGCGAAGCTCGGTGGCGTGTCGTTGGGCGCGGGCTTGATTGCTGCGCCGTCGTGCTTCGAGAATCGCGCCTTGGTTGCGATTGGAAACCGGTAAGGGAAGCGAGAACTCGGCGACAAAACTTGATTCGTCGGGGCCGGCAAGGGCGCGGATCCCCGCGCCTACGGTGACGTCGGGCACCGCTCGGCTGAGCTCCAGATCCACAGTCGCTTCGCGCAGCAAGACTTCGGTTCCCCAGCGGGCCAAATCCGGATTTTGCTCCAGCCGCTCCTGAAGATCGCCTAGGTCAGGGAACACGGCGGGAGCGGCAAGGTTTCCCACGGCGCGCTCAAAAACCGGCGCGGCGCTTCCCCAATTCACAGCCAACCGACGCCGCGCCATCACCAAGCTGTAATCACGCTGTTCTTGATCGATCTTCGCGCCCGATAGGGCGACTTCCGCTTTGACGAGCTCGGCACGAGAACTACTACCTGCATTCACCCTTGCGACCACCGTGTTCACAACTTGCTGTGCCAAACCGACCGTCTGTTCTGCGAGCAACTGATGCTGTTGCTGGGCCAGAACCTCGATGAATGCTTGTGCCGTAGCGGTGAAGACCTCGACGCGCTTAGACTCGTAGTCCCACGCGGCCAGATCATGCTCCAGTGCTGCACCTCGTAAGCGTTGCGTGCGCTTGCCGCCCAACTCGATCAAGCGACTAAGGGTTACGGTTAGTTGGGTTTCGTCGACTCTTCGAAAGGCCCCCGTGCCAGCGACATCCTGGACATCCACCAACAACTGTGGGTTCGGCCTCAACCCCGCCTGTAGGGTTCGCGCCTCCACGGCACGAACATTCCACGAGAACACGGCAAGATCTGGGCTCTGCGCTAAGGCCAGTGCCAACGCAGTTTCCAAAGAGAGGGCACCCTGAGGTTCTTCGAAGCGGTTGGTCGAAGCCTCAAGAGGTTCCAGAGTCGGGGATGCGAATTCGCTGACAATCGGTGCGGGCGTCACCGCAGCCAGCGCTGAAGTCGGCAACAACGATACCGCGATGACAAAACTGCGCGCCGCACGGCGCGCGAAAATACTTACTCTCACTAGGATCCTCCATCCGCACGGCACAGATGTGCTGCATACCAAGTTCGTTGCGCCGCTTTGGCGCTACGAACCTACGCAAGGGACTACGTCTCGAAACGTTGGAGGATCAGATTCTGAGGACGGTGATCTGGGGAGCGAGGAGGGGAGGCGGTGTCGAACTCAAACGATGCGCGCGATGCTGGATGCCCGCGCTAGGCAAAACCGTGAAAGTGGCAGGCGGCAGGGCGACTGCATGGTCCGAAGAAGCCAGTGCTGCTTTCCTGGCCGGCGCTACGGTGTCGCTGCCCGACGAAAGAAAGATGTCGCGACAGCCGTGCCCTTCGTGTTCGACCGACAGCTCCTCGCCGTCGTGGTGGCGTTGCTGGTCGGTCGTGCAGGCTTCTTCGCCGTGGGAAAGCTCCACCGCCATGTGACCATCGGCCGCCAGGCAAAGGGCCACGCCCTGAGGCACGATAGCCGTAAGGCACATCCCAAGCAGGGCGAAAGCGGTGATTCTGTTTAGGCGGCGGCGCATCAGTTCCCGAAAGGAGCTTCATACAATGAGGACTTCACGAAGCAACGCAACCTTCGCAACCTGTCTCGTGTCGAGCCTCTGTGTCCGGACCCGATCGGGCAGCCTGCTTCCCTCTGTGTCAACGATGCTGAGCCAGCAGCCTTCGATATTTTAATGAAGAACCGTAGCAGGGCGAAGAGTTGGATGAGCGATGCAAGATGTGGTGATGTCTGCGGCTAGGAGGCCGGAGACCGAAGTGACAGAGAAATCGACACGGCGGCGATTCAGCGCCGAGTATAAACGAAAGATCGTGCCTGAGGCCACCGGGTGCACGAAGTCTGGCGAGCTGGGCGCGCTGCTTCGACGCGAGGGTTTGTTCTCGTTGCAGTTGAGCACCTGGCGCCGCCAGGTTGAGCAAGGCGAGTTGGCCGGACTTACGGCGCGCAAACGCGGGCCAAAGGCCGCGCCGGTGGACCCTCGCGACAAAAATATCGCGGAACTCGAACGCACTAATGCCAAGCTGTCGGCACGTGCCGAACGTGCCGAGGCGACCTCACGCTCTGGATCTCGCGATCGAGACCGCGTTGACGCTTCGACAAGTCTTCAAAATTCCGCTTCGTGACGCGGAGGGTTTCTTGAAGTCGATCCTCTCCTTGATGAGCGTTGACTTGGACGCTCCTGACCACACTACATTGTCTCGGCGCGGCCAACGGCTCGATATCAAACTCGATGTTGCCACGGCGGACATGCCCATCCATCTCGTGGTCGATAGCAGCGGCCTCTCGATCATCGGCGAAGGCGAATGGGCGGCCGCAAAGCACGGGGAGCGTGGCAAGCGTGGTTGGAAGAAGCTGCACCTCGGCGTCGACGGCAACGGTGTGATCGTCGCACAAGTGCTGACCGACGCTGTGGCGGACGACGCGAATGACCCTGAGGCCTTGATCGCTTCGCCTGTTTTCGTGGACCATGTTGTGGGAACGCTACGCCCCTGTGCTAGGGCCTGTAGGCGGCCCGTCGTACCAGACCTCGTTCTTCACGGGAGGCGAGCCACCGGATGCATTCGCCGGCTTGGCAAACAGGATCCGAAGCGATTCAAGCTTCAGTCCCGGGTTCTGTCGCTCCCAATCCCGGGTCACCACTGCCGGTAGGAGTTCCCGGGCCGCCTGGAGACCCGAACCCCTTAAGCCAGTGAAGTAGACCCGCCACCGCGTGCCCTTGTAAGAGGTGAGCGGTGCTGCCGGAAGGAGATGCGAGACCGGCCCGCTCGGCGTGTCCCCGTCCAGCAAGTTCATCTTTCGCCCATCGGTCAGGGTCCCGATGATGACCGGCCAGCCACTGATCTGCGGCCCGACGCGGGAAAACATGTCCCACCGTTGGTGCAGCGCCGATACCCGGCCGATCCAACCGAACCCGCCCATCATTCTCTCGACGGTGTAGTCGCGAAAAGACAAGGGCACGCCGGTTCGGCCCTCGCTCCACCACTGCCGCGCCCAGTTCAGGCTTTGCTGCGCGGTGTACTCCTCCAAGCGCAAGCCGACGACATTCCAAACTAGCCCATAGGCGAACAACGCGGCCACTAGGAGCTGCGTCGCCGTGGAGATCCCGCGAGGATTTGCCCGCCGTGCCGGCTGCGATGACAACCGCCCGCGTGCCACCGGCGGGCCGACGAAACTGCGAAGTCCGACCGCCAAGCGATCCCAGACCTGCGCGGGAATAAAGGGAACGAGGGCGACGAACGCCGTTGCCGGAAACAGCCCAGTAGATAGTACGGCGCTGACCCCGAGGTGGAAGGCGGTGAGCAGGAGTAGGCCCGCGATGCGGAACGCAGTCGTTCTCCAGGGCATAAGAAGAGGCACCACGGCCAACAATTCGATCCACGGTACGGCTTGGCTGAGAACGGCCAGGAACGGTAGGTAACCCGAGAGCATGCGACCGAAGGGCGTGACGTACATATCCGCGGAGAGGGCATGGGTGAGCGCGCTCCCCGATTGCCACGACGGGTTCAACTTGAGCAGCCCCGCAACGAAATACATCACGCAGGGCTGCAGCAGCAGCGCGCCCGACGCCATTGAGAGATGCCGCGTAGTTGCCGGACTAGGGAACGTTGCGCGCCATCGGTCGATCGACCATGTGCAGCCTAGCGGAAGAAACATTGACCAAAACAGCAGCAGGCGCAGCAATTGGTCCGCTCCATAGAGTACCATCGGATTGCGTGCCTGCAGCGAAACCAACATGAACCACGTCACCACCGCGGCAAGGCGCGTGCGATATCCCGCGGTTAAGGCGCAGGCCGCGACGGCCGCAATAAGAAACAGAATCGATTGTCCGACGACGCTCCCCGTCAAAAAATGGATTGACCACTGCCAATCGCTTACCGCGAGGAGTCTGGCGTATGCGTCTCGGGGCAGGACACCGAGGTCGCTGTAGTGCTGCTCTATCGCCGAGGCACGCGTCCACAGATCGAGGAGCACAAGCGCGCCGACTCCGATCCGGAACGTCGCCAGAGAGCGCCCGTCAATACCGAACAGGCTATCAAGAAGTCTAGCCGACCGCACTACACCTCACGTCGCTGAACCGACCAGACAAAGCCATCGTACCAGTAATGCATGAGCGAAATGACGAGAGCGAGTGACGCCGCCCACCGGATCACGGCGTAATCACGTCCATACGTTTGAAGGAAACCGCCGAGCAGGACCGTGATCGATGCAAACGCGACGAGCAAGAGAGGCCGACCGAAGGGCGTGCGCTCTAGGCGGGTGACTCGACCGAGGTTTGCGCGTTCGACCCACCAGACCAACGCGAAGTACTGGACACTGTGGAAGAGATTGACCACGAACACAGCCTTCCACGGTGCCAGAAAACCCC
This sequence comes from Binatia bacterium, assembly GCA_047611725.1. Classification (GTDB taxonomy): domain Bacteria; phylum Desulfobacterota; class Binatia; order UBA1149; family CAITLU01; genus JBLFWR01. The sequence continues at coordinate 31,554 of JBLFWR010000023.1, forward strand.
AAGACACCACCGAGACGACCCCGGTATTCACCAGGAGCACGGTTTTTTGCGGAGAGACGCGGTAACCATGGCGCCGAACGAGCCTGCGATACGAGTAGAGATAGAAGGCCAGAAACAACGGGCCAGTGACCAAGAACAACCCTGCAAGGGCGCCTTCAATCGAGCGATGTGCCACTAGCCACTGGGAGGGCGCGTGCCACCCCACGCGGTCGAAGCCCCTTAGCGATTGCAGGTGCGGGAGCAGACTCCATCCGGCAAGGAAGGGTGCAACATTGAAGAACTGGTGAAGCACGTAATCCAGGGACCGACCCATATCCGCCGGGTTGCCCCAGCGTACATCGTACATTCGGCCGATCCCGAAGTTTTGCATGCCCAGGTGATAGACCGCCCAAAACGGAGCTAAGACCAAGGCCCCGGCCATGACCCAGTCCGACACCATGAGCCCGAGGAAGAGCAGTGCGGGCACCGCGATAAAGGCGAAGCGATGACGGACGAAGATAGAGCGGTTGCCGTGGCTGCGAAAGAAGACCGCAACGGCGTGGCCCTGGGACAGGACCAGCATCGCGAAAATCGACGGACCGATTGGATCCGGAATGATGCGTGAAATTACTGGCACCGCCGGTATGGCGGCTACCAAGCCCACCAGCCCCAATGCGATCACGGGAGCAAGCAGAAAGAACACCGTGTCGTAGAGCCCAAAGGCGATAAAGCCGCGCCCCGTGTTCATTGCGCAGTACGCATCGACGGAAAGCAATGCGTGCTTTCGGAGGGGGAGTCACTGTGAGTTTGCACGACAGTCTGCAGTCTATCCAGTCTGCGGAGGCGACCCCCTCCCTGCAGGGAGGGGGCCGCCTCCGATAAGATGACGATCAGCTACTGGAGTTCGACCGAACCGCTGGTTGCAAGCGTGAAGCCCCGGACGCATTCGCTAGCCGCTCGCTTAGGGTCTGTCGTCTTGAATTGGAGACCATGATCCACCGAGCGCTGCGCATGCTTCGCCAGTACGTAGGCGCTGGGCAATTCGTCGATCGCCTCCTGAGCGAGATCGCACAGTTCATCCAGTCGCTCCTCGTAGGAGACGCTGGGCCGCGTGTTGTATTTACGATCCATCGAAACTTCCAACTGGGTTTTCAGGCCGAGGTCCATCTTGCTTTCGATTCGAATGGCGCGCGCGATTGTATCCCGCAGCTTCACCTGGACCTCGTCGTCATGCAGCGCGAGTTGCTCGCCGATCTCCAAATCGTGGATCTCTACCTGATGGCTCGTGTATTCCAAACGAGTCAAGGAGCCCGCCGACTGTTCGAAATGCACCTGTTCATCGCAGAAAATCATATCGTCGATGTAGACCTCGGCGAGGTCGAGGGCGGCATCCGCCACGCTGAGTGCGATAGCGGAGATAGTACAAACCCCGGCAGCGTTACCACCGCCACCAATGGCTATGACGATCGCGTTGCAGGCGGGCATCGCGGCTCGCTGCACCCCATCGGCCGCCGTCAACACTTCCCTCAATGCGAAAATCGTGCCCTTCAGCGCTACCTTGACCTGGGCGGGTGCGACCACACCAACTTCAGAAGCGTAGTAAAAGCAATAGAACGGATCGTCTGGATAGGCGGCATCCGGAAACGTCGTAGGATCAAAGCCGGGCAGGACGGCTCTGGAATTCGCCTCGGCATCCGCCGCGAAAACAGGAGGCTCCAGCCCGGAGTAGCCCGCCTCGTCCAGCGTCTTTTTCATGTCCAGGTAGTCCTCGAACTTAGCACTGATTTCCGAGAATCCCAGGTCCGTGAAGAGTTGGAGTTGGGAATCGGACATTCCCCCGACCAACTGCTCCACCTGCCACGCCTCGTCGGCATATCCCAGGTTTTTCATGGTAGCGGCCATTTGAAGTGCGTCGTCGCGACCAGCCCCGAGCGCCACCCCGGGAGTCACTAAGGCAAGAACTACAAGCATCGTGATCGCTTGTCGCAAGATCGTTCGCATCAACGGGGCTCCCTCCGGATTCCTTGTCCTGTTGGTTTTTGAGTGCATTGCGCGTCGTAACATCACGGTCTTTATGTTGTTCATCTGTGAGTCCCGCAGTTGTTACTGAAGCTTGTTGGATCGCCCGGTCGCCAGACGGTAAGCATGGATACAAGCGTCGGTCGCGGCCTTTGGGTCGCTAGCCTTCAAAGATTGCCCTTCTGTGATGAAGTCCTGAGCCCTACTGACGATCAGGTACACAGCGGGGAGATCAGCAATGGCTTCTTGCGCGAGATTGCAGACCTCGTCCAAGCGCTCCTCGTAAAAGACACTGGGCCGCGAGCGCAGACGCCGACGATCCATGCTGATCTCAAGTTGGCTCTTTAGGAGGAGGTCGGCCTTGCTTTCAATGCGCGTGAGCCGTTCGATGAGCTCATCGATCAGGGCCTGAACCTCTAAATCATGCGTGTCGAGTTGAAGAGCCGTTTCGATGTCGTGGATCGTTACTTGGTCGTGGACGTACTCCAACCCTTCGTAGGTGGCCTTGATCCTTGCGTAGTCGATTTCGCTATCGCAGAAGTCGATCAATTCCAGAGCTTTCTTTGCAACGTCGAACGCCACATGCACGACGGTTTCCGCGATACCTAAACCAACGCAACCCCAAGTAGCCGGGTTGGTTCCGACACCGATCGCCACGACCAGCTGGTGACAAGCCGGATTGGTGTCGTCGTAGAGTGCCTTGGCTATCTTGTAGACTAGCTCCGCAGCGACCAGGCTCCTGCGAATTTCAATGACGGTACTCAAATCTGTCTGGTCCGGAGTATTCGGACAGCTAAGCGCGTCTGGCGTATAGTCGGTGAAGACCGGGAAGTCCGAATCGTGAGTCCGGGGGCCGCGTGTCTCTACCTCCGAGGCCGCGCTTCCCGTTGGATAGTCCGGGAACTGGAACCCTAGGTCGCGGGCTCTTTCGATTGCCCGCCGTTGCTGGTTCATCAAATCCGTCAGGCCCCGGATCCCCGAGTTAGAGAATGCTTCGAGCTCGTACTCGGGCATCGACTCAATCACCTGCTCTAGTTGCCGGGCACGCTGGCTATCGCCCATGGCTGCGACCGCGCCGATCAAGGCGCGGGCGTCGTCGATCGGGGCTGCGTTCACGGCCGCAGGGCAGGTCATGGCAAGCCCAACCAGCATCGTTATCATTCGTGGCCGTATCGCTCTGTTCATCGGATTCCTTGTCTAAATGGTTGACGCGTTGGTTTTCGAGTTCACTCGGTCTTTCATCCGATCAGTCGGACCTGGCCTGGAAGCGTCCAGGCTCCTGCCGGTCGAATGGCGGGCTGTAGGTGGCCTCGAAGCAAAGGTCGCTGGTGTTCTGTAACTGGACGGTCAGCGCAGAAGAGATTCCCGTGAGATCGCTGATGCCTCCGAACCCCCCGTTGGACGGGAACGGGAACAGTCCGCCTCTTCCATGCAGAAGGATGCGCGTCTTACCCTCACCGCCCGCGAGAAGTCGGATACTCTTGACGCCGTCAGGCTCGATCGACTGACTGGAATCCTTGTAGAAGAAGCCCTTCGAGGGACGCCACCTCCAGCAGGGATCTGGCTTCTTGACGCTGCAAATACCCCCGGCCGGCGCTGTGGCCTGAGCCAACAGGCCAAGCGCGTCATACACGCACATGGTGTAGCTGGTGCCCGCGGGAACATCGGTGAGCGGATCGCCGAACTCGGCCTCGGTCGTCGC
>JBLFWR010000024.1:0-33350 GCA_047611725.1 Binatia bacterium
ACGACCGTAATGATGACTGCGACGTGACCGCCGGCTTCTTCAACCGCGTCGACCGCGGTCAACGTGGATCCGCCGGTCGTGACAACGTCTTCGAGTAACGCCACCGGATAGTCGGGGTTGAAGCGGCCATCGATCCGACTTGCCGTTCCGTGATCCTTCACATCCTTGCGAACGAAGAATCCGTCTAGGTCGTAGCTGCGCGTAGCTGCGGCGACTTGGCTCGCGGTGACGAGCGGAATCGCCCCGACTGCCATTCCACCAACCAGCTTGATGCCGTGGGCTTGAAGGCGGTTGCACAGTTCTTCACCGATCAGCTGTGCCCCGTCGGCTCGGAAAATACTGCGCTTCACATCGACGTAGAAATCGCTCTCTCGCCCTGAGGCCAAGCGGAACGTTCCGGCACGGTAGGAGTGCTGCGACAAAAAAGCGGCCAATTCTGTGCTCATGATCCTCTCGTCTCGGTCATCTCAAGAAAACTTAGGAGCGCCGCCATGAACTCGTCCAGCCGATCATGATGAACCCAGTGTCCGGCTCCCGCGAACTCCACATAGTTTACATTGCGAAAGTTATCGGCGCGGCCGTCTTTCGTCGGGTCGTGGGCCCAGCTCTCGGCTCCGCGAACCAGCAGCACGGGGCAAGAAATGCGATTCCACAGGCGTTTTACAGCATCGAAGTCGTAGCGTTGCGGGCCCCAGGCCCGGACGTAATTGTCGAACTTCCAGGTATAAGCGCCGTTTTCTTGGCGAACGGTGCCGTGAACGGTGAGGTGGCGAGCCATCTCTTCGCTAAGGTGCGGGTTGGCACCGCGCATTCGGGTCACGGCTTCGTCTAAGTCGTCGTAGGGCCGAGGGGTGCGCTGGGAGAGGTCGCGCATGGTGTCGATCCACTCCTTCATGCGCTCTTCGACCGGCTTTTCCTCGATCATTTCGGGGGGCGGTCCGAGTCCCTCAATTGCAGCAACTTTCACTACCCGTTCCGGATACAGACCGGCGTAGTGGAGCACGACGTTGCCACCCAAAGAATGCCCGACCAACGTGACTTGCGGATCCTCGAAGTGGCCCAGCAGCTGGGCCAGATCCAACACGTAGTCTGACATCGAGTACTGGGAGCCAACGGCCCAGGCCGAGTCGCCATGGCCGCGCAAATCAGGCGCAACAACGTGGTAGGCATCGGTGAGCGTCGGGGCCACGCGATCCCAGTTGCGACAGTGATCACGGCCCCCGTGTACCAACACGAGCAGCGGCTTGCCGGCGCCGCCGTAGTCTACGTAGTGGAGTCGCAGTCGCTGCGAATAGAAGAAATGGGATGTTGGCCCACCGGTGATCCGGTTGATCGCGTCACTCATGTCGTCGGACCTAGCTCTGGCCCTTGAGAATGTTGCGAGCGATCACCACGCGTTGGATCTGCGAAGTGCCTTCGTAGATTTGGACGAGCTTGATGTCGCGCATCAATTTCTCGACGGGATAATCCTTGAAATAGCCAAAGCCGCCGAAGATTTGGACGGCGTTGATGCATGCCTCCATTGCGTGGTCGGCACCAAAGGCCTTGGCAAAACTGGAGACCACCGGCGAGCGGGCACCGTTGTCGATCAGCCATCCCGCCTTGTAGGTCAGTAAGCGCATGGCCTCGAGGTCGATCGCCATGTCGGCGAGCATGAACTGAATCGCCTGGAAGTTGGCGATCGGCTCACCGAACTGCTCGCGTTCTAGGGCGTACTTTCGAGATTCATCCAAGGCACGCTGCACCACACCGATAGAGATGGCGCCAATTTGGGGCCGGGTGCGATCGAACGTCTTCATGGCGATCGTGAAGCCTTCGCCCTCTTCGCCGATCAGAGCCGACGCCGGAACCTTGACGTCTTCCAGCACGATCTCGGCAGTGTCCGACGCCCGCTGTCCAAGCTTTCCCTTCATCGGGTGGGTGGTCACGCCTGGGGTGTCGTTGGGCAGGACGAAGCACGAGATGCCACCGTGCTTCTCGGCCTTGTCGCGGGTGGCGAAAATCACCATCCAGGCCGAGACCGAACCGTTGGTGATGAAATGCTTGGTGCCGTTAAGCACGTACTCATCGCCAACTTTCTTATAGGTCGTCGAGATACTGGCTGCATCTGAGCCGGATCCGGGCTCGGACAGGCCATAGGAGCAAAAGCAGGGCTCTTCCATGAGTTGCCCTAGGTAGCGCTTTTTCTGAGCCTCGTTGCCGGCGATGATAATCGGCGTAGACGCCAGATCGTTGGCCGCCATGATCGTCGCCATGCCTGCGCAGCCGTAGTTGATCTCTTCCATGACGAGAATCGAGTCCAGAACCCCGAGCTCGAGGCCGCCAAGCTCGGCAGGGACCTCAAGATTCAGCAGACCTACCTCCCAGGCCTTCTTCATGACGTCGTAGGGGAATTTTTCCTCTTCATCATAATGAGCGGCGACGGGGATTATTTCGTTAACCGCGAACTCGCGGGCGGTTTTCTTGAGTTGGATTTGTTCTGGAGTCAGATCGAAGGAAAGCACGGCTAGGATACCTCTCGGAAAAAGTTGCGGCATGGTTGCCGAAATGAGCCTCGCAGTAAATTGCGGGCCAACAGCCGAACACGATTCAGAACGTGGCGCCGGTAGCTGAGCGGTGCTAGAGACCTTTCGCTGTGCGAGCTTTCGTTCTCGATGACAATCCGCCCCGCCTGGTCGCAGACTGGCCGGACCCTGAGCCGAACCCCGGCTGGGCCCGCGTTCGTCCGCTGATCGCGGGGATTTGCAACACTGATCTCGAGTTGGCCCGAGGCTATATGGGTTTCAAAGGGGTCCTCGGTCACGAGTTCGTGGGCGAGGCTTTGGACGGGGCCTTCGCTGGAAAGCGTGTGGTTGGGGGCATCAACTTCGGTTGTGGTGATTGTCCCAGCTGTCTAAGCGGCATGGCTCGCCACTGCCCGACTCGCACCGTTCTCGGCATCCTAGGAGCGGATGGTGTTTTTGCGGAAAGCTTCGCAATCCCCGAGCGCAACCTTCTTGAAGTTCCTGCGACCGTCGGTGACGAGGAAGCCGTGTTTACCGAACCGTTGGCTGCCGCTTGCCAGATCCTCGACCAAATTGGAGACGAGCGCGGTCGTGCCTGCGTGTTGGGAGCGGGCAAACTCGGGACACTGGTAGCTCAGGTCCTGTCAGTTGCGGGTTTCGAAACGGATCTCGTTGGCCGTCACCTTCAGGGCCTTGGTTTCGTAGACGCGTCGGGAGTTCGGCGCGTTGGCGAACGGGCCGAGGGTTCAGGCTACGACCTAGTGGTTGAAGCCACGGGTTCAGAAGAAGGACTGGCGCTTGCTCTGTCGTTGGTCCGGCCGCGTGGGCATTTGGTTCTCAAGACGACCGTGGCTGCACGTCACGCGGTGGATCTCGCGCCTGTGGTCATCAACGAGATTCACATCATCGGGTCACGCTGTGGGCGCTTTGAACCTGCCCTTGCGCTGCTTGCCGAGCGGCGGGTAGATGTTCGCCCACTTATCAGCGCGCGTTTTGCCCTGGCGAATATCGAAGAAGCTTTCGGCGCCGCTGCTGGGCGGGGCGTACGAAAGGTCTTAGTGAGGCACGACTGATGGACTTTTCGTACACGCCCGAAGAGACCGCGTTTCGCGACGAGCTTCGAGCCTGGCTCGATGCCCGCAAAGCTGAGGGTGGAATTTCGGACCACAAGCCAGCTGGCCTTGACGACGCGGTCGCTCAGGGGCGTGCCTGGCAACGCACGCTGTTTGATGGCGGCTGGTGTGGAATCCATTGGCCCCGCTCTTACGGCGGCCGCGGTGCCGGCCTAGTCGAACAGATCATCTTTCAGGAGGAGCTCGCCCGCGCGGGGTCTCCGCAGCTTATCAACTTGTTAGCCTTAACTCTGGTCGGTCCCGTGATTATCGCCCACGGAACCGAGGCACAGAAAAAGCGCTACCTAGAGCCAATTCTGAATGCCAAAGAGATCTGGTGTCAGGGCTACAGTGAGCCGGGCGCAGGATCAGATCTGGCGTCGCTGTCCACCCGAGCGGTGCGGGATGGCGATCACTACGTGGTGAACGGCCAAAAGGTTTGGACGAGCTACGCCCAGTACGCCGATTTCTGCATTCTGCTGGCTCGCACCGATCTCGATGTCCCCAAGCACAAGGGCATCACCATGCTGATCGTGGACATGAAGCAGCCCGGTATCGAGGTTCGCCCGCTTACGCAGCTTAACGGCGACGCTGAGTTCAACGAGGTGTATTTCGAGGATGTCCGTGTCCCGGTCGAGAACGTGGTCGGCGGCGAAGGCCAGGGCTGGGCGATGGCGATGGCGTTGCTCATGCACGAGCGCGCCACGCTAACCTTCCAGCGTCAGCTTCAGTCCCGCGTCGCGATGCGCGACCTGCTGACCTTCGCCCAGGAGTTCGACACCCGTGGCACACGCCCGGCCGACGACCCTGTCTGGCGCCAAGAGCTGGCCCGTTCATGGATCGACGGTGAAGCCATGCGCCTAACCGCGTTGCGTCATTTAACGAAACAGCTCAAAGGAAATCCGCCCGGGCCGGAAGGTTCGATGGAAAAACTTTTCTGGAGCGAAATGTATCAGCGCACTTTGATGCGCGCAGTCGGGATGTGTGGCGCCTATTCGATGCTTGCGCCAGAAGACCCGCGCGCCCCTGCTGATGGGCGTTGGACCCACCTAATGCTCTATTCTCGCGGTCGCACGATCGCGGCGGGCACCTCTGAGATTCAGCGCGGAATCATCGCTCAGCGTGTTCTGGGAATGCCGCGCGACCGTTAAGTCGCAGCCGCTTCTCCCGTTTTCTGCTTCGCTTGGCCGGGCCAGTCCGGTACGCTCGCCGCCGGATTGTTGCAGCGGGTGGCGCACAGAGTTCCGACGGCTCTCGCCCAATTGTTTCGCTGTTTTCAAAACCGAGGGGAGCTATGTTGAAATCTTGCCGTCTACTCGTGGCACTTGCTGTAATGGGGCTTGTGTCCGCGCCTGCCCAGGCACCCGCTCTTGAAAAACTTGAAATCAAATGCGCGTCCAAGCTCAGCACGGGAGCTGGGAAGTTGGCCGCTTCCGTAGCCAAACTTCAGGCTAAGTGTCTGAGTAAGGAAATCGCTGGAAAACTTACCGGCCCCTGCCCTGATGCTAAGACCCAAGCATCGATCGACAAGGCGTTCGCGAAACTGATCAAGGTTGGAGCGAAATCTTGTGGCAGCAAGTGTTCTGTCAGCGGGCTCCCGTGCATCAGCAAAAGGACCTGTCCGCCTCTTCCCAACGCCGCTGAACATGAAAGTTGTAACGACGGTGGCACAACAAAGAAATTTGATGCGGCTTCGTTAGGTTTTCCTGGAGCGTTTTGCCCTGGAATCATTGGCCGCTCTCTTCAAGACGGCACGGACATCGCGACTTGCGTCGGGACATTGGCTGATCGCGTTGGTGACAGCATTATTGTCGGCACCTACGGCGAGGTGACCTCGGTGACCGGAATCTCGGCCGAGGCGGCCTCGTGCCTAGCGCAACTCGGAAAGAGTGTTGGAAAGATGGTTTCCAGCGTCAACAAGGCGGTGGCGAAGTGCCGCGACGCTATCCACAAAGGTAAGAACACAGAGACTGAACTTGGGGGTTGCTTTAGTTCAGACCAAAAAACTCTCGATACCATCGTAAAAACAAGTGACAAACTCGACAAGGTCCTAGCGAAGAAGTGCACCGACGAGGACATTGTGGAGCTTGATCTTTGCGGTGCCGGAATTGGGGGGACGACTACCGCGGCGGCGGCAGGGATCTGCCTCAAGGCGGTGGCTCTGGATTTGGTAGACGCTGGCGACACCGCAGTTGTTGATCGCGTTCTAGAGACGCAGAGTCTGCTCGAAGCGGTTTCCTCGCCCCCAGCAGTTTGCGGCGATGGCGCCGCAAACCAACTTCCGAACCACTTTCAGCTGGTCGGAGAAGAGTGTGATGGCGCCGATGATGCAGCTTGCCCGGGCGCCTGCTTCCCACCCGGAGATCTCTTTGAGTGCAGCTGCGGCACGGTTAAACGAGCGCGCTTTCTGGCAGAAGGCCCCACGGCTGACCTGGACATCGGGTGGACCGGCGTCTCCCACAACGGCAGCGTGTCAAACGACTCCGGGTTTATGGCAGTTGTGGCAAATTGCGACTGCGACGACATGGATGGTCACGAATGCGTAGGCAATAGCACCGACCCGATTTGCACCCGCGATGGCACCACCATGGCGACGTGCTCGTGGGATCTCTTCGGTGGGACTCGCTGTGATGACTTCGGCGACGGAGACAACAGTGACGAAGACGAGGACTGTACAATCTGCGACGAGTTCTCGGCTGACGCCGGAACGATTTGCGCCGAATCGGGCGATTGCGAGCCCCAGTGTTTTGACGACGTCACTGATGCCATCGTAGGCACGTGCACTCGCCAGAGTGATTGTCCCGAAGGCTCGCGCTGCAAAGGTGGGTGCGATCAGACTCAAACCTGCGCGGTGATTCCGCTGGGGGCATCGCTGCCGACCAGTTCTGGCGGCACGCCGACCTGCCTGACGACTCAATACGCGATCGACGCTTTCGGGACGACGAACATCGTTACGGCGGAAAGCGATACGTTTACTCGCCAGTTCACGCTGGTTCACGGAAGCCAATCTTTTTCGCGGCCCTGTCCAGTTTGTGGCGGGTTCTGTGAAGGTGGCACGGCCGACGGTGAACCCTGTCATGGCAGCTGCAGCATCAGCGATGATCCCTGTCGCTTCGATGACGATTGTCCGGGCGCTGAAACTTGTACGACAGCGTCTCCCCTCGACTGCCCACAAGGCGGGTTCTGTCAGCTGGAACTGCTCTGTAAGGGCGGCCCCAACGACGGCGAGACCTGTCGGCCCCAAGGAGCGACGGAGCTGTTCGGGACGACCTCGGGCGATTGCCCGCCAGACCCATCTGCGAATTTCTCGGGCATAGGGTTGCAGATCGGGTTCTTCCCATCGACGACAGAACTCAACACAAAAACGTCTGATTTTCCTTGCACGGCTCAGGGCTTCCAGAATTACGACTGTCCCTGCGAAGACCCGGAGGTTCCGTTTGGCGAACCTCGGCCCGGAAATCGCACGAGGCCGAACGCCTGCAACTCAGGCTGCAACGCTGGTGCCGAACTCGGCCAGGGCTGCGGTGATGGCGACGGCTCTGACGGTACCTTCACGAAGTGCCTGGGTGGCGACAACGCGGGCGAAAATTGCGATGAAGATTCCGATTGCCAAAGCCTCGCTTGTTCGGCCAATCCGCAGCACTGCTCGGGTGATCCGGGTTTCGAGCGGCTCCTGTGTTCGACCAATGGCGATTGTGGCGCCGGCACGTGCGGTGATGCATGCCCGACCGGGCGTTGCGTCCCGCTTTGTCTAGCGACTGTCGCAGACCAAGAGGAAGGCGAGTGCGCCGCGGGCCCTGTTTCCTTTCACTGTTCGGGTACGTTGGATCGCTTTCGGACTTGTCTTCCAGACTTCGCAATTGCGGATTGCCAGGCGACTTGCGAAGTTTCCGGAGACCCGTGCTCGAGCCTCTTGCAGTGCGATCCGGGAGAAGCGTGTACCGGGCCTTGCGAAGCCGCCACGACCTGCGAAGCCGGCCTGGATGGGATCCTTGGCAACACCGACGATAACCCCGCTGCAGGGGTCTGCGTGGGTGAGCCTCGCGCTTGCTTCCTGGATCCGATCACCGGTGAGGGCGGAGACATCTTCAATGGAGGCGGAACTCCGGGCGACTCGCCGACAGTGACGATCTATTGTGTGACTGCGACAACCTCGGCCGCCATCAATGGGTCCACTGGTCTTCCCGGTCCGGGACGTCTTCGCCAGAGGGGGCAGACGATCACGAATGGGTTCGAGACACTGCCCTGACGCAACGCAACGGTGGGACGGAGGGCGGTTTCCGCTCTCCATCCCACGCGTTGTCCTTGCTTCAGACAAAAAAACGGGGCGCCCACTTGGGGCGCCCCGTTTTTTGTTTCTATATGATTGACCCAGCGCCGATGACTTAACCGACGCTCGCGGCTACCGCCGGCTTACGTGTCCGCTTGCGCTCGCGCTTGGCATTGATGCTGTGCCTGCGCCCATTCACGCGGCGGAACGGAAAGCGGTAGACCTGGCCGCTGGCCCCGTCGCGTGTGGCATTATCGCGCCACCGAAGAAGGCCGTTGCGAAGATACTCCGCTTCCATGTCCAGAGCCTCGCAGATGCTTTCGAAAGAGAACGGCCAGCTGGCGTCGCGGGACTCAAGCCAAAGCTCGACATCGTTCTCCGTGACTTCCGTCTTGGTTTCGGTCGCGTCTTTGGGCTGGACGTATGCCCGTTGAAACGCGGCAATGGCATCTTCTAGGACGGCGAGCATGAGGCGCTTTTCGGGAACCAGCGACGCTTCAGCCAAAATCCGGTCATAGAACTGAAACGGGGTCATTGTGTCCGGTGCGACCATGGTGGCTGCCGGATCTTGAACACACACGGTGCGCGACGGGCGTTTTTCTTCCCGCGGCTCGACGACTTCGCTCATTTTGGAAACCCCTCAGGACTGGGCAGCAATCGTGGTGCTGCCCGGTGATCGATCGCGCAGGCCGTCAGCCCGTGGACCTTAGTCGGCCTTCGTCGTTCTCGTGCTTTACTGTCCGGCAATTGTCCAATAACTTGCTTGGTAATTGCGTGGCAATTGTAACGAAAATTCCGAGAGCCCCGGTTGGATGAGACAGCGACCCGCTGCGCACCCTCTTATTCTGACAACAACTTCCCCCTCCCGAGGTGACGTCGAGCCGACGTCATTTATCCCCAAGAGCCACTAAGTCGGTGCAGTAACTCCCTCGTGCTTACGCAATCGTCAGTGAAGCTGTCAAGGAGAAAATGAATCACGTTCTAGTTCTTGGCTTTTGACTCAGCGCGTTATCGGCGCGTTATGTGCCGTCATTGAAACCGAAATTCGCTCGAGAGCCGACCAGATTGACAAACTTGTCACCGCCGCGTAGCCGGGACCCCCGTGGTAAATCAAGCTTTTTCCTCTCATCAGCGCATCGACTGGCTCGAACAAGCCGCCGAGCGAATTGTTGACGTTCTGGTAATCGGCGGCGGGATTACCGGCGCCGGCGTCGCTCGCGAAGTTGCCCTACGGGGTCTGGACGTTTTTGCTGTCGATAAGGGAGACTTCGCTTCCGGGACAAGTAGTCGTTCCTCCAAGCTGATTCATGGGGGTCTGCGTTACCTGGCCCAAGGTGACATCGCCTTGGTTCGAGAGGCTGCCCGGGAGCGCGCCGTTCTGCGGACGCTCGCACCCCACTTGGCCATCCCGATACCGATGATGATCCCAACCGCTAGTTTGGCGGGCCGGGTGAAAATGCAGGCGGGGCTTTGGAGCTTCGAGAAATTGGCCGGCGATAAGGCTGGCGACAAGTACCAGGTACTGGATCGCGGCGAGGCGCTGGCCGCAGAACCAGGCTTGGCCGGAGATCGGCTGGCCGGGGCGGTCGTGTTCGGAGAATATCTGACCGACGACGCCCGCCTGGTTTTGGAGACCCTACTGAGCGCCGTCGATGCGGGCGCTCAGGCGACCAACTATGTCGAGGTCGTTGCGGTCGAACCTGATCCGGTCGGCCTGCGCGTTACTGCCGAAGATCGTATCGGTGGGGGAACGTTCGTGATCCGGGCTCGCTCGGTGGTCAATGCGGCCGGACCTTGGTTCGATCGCGTGCGCGGTCTTATCGAAGCGCAAGCCCCATCCCTGATGCAGCTGACCCGCGGAATTCATCTGGTCGTGCCCGCGAGCAAGCTCCCGGTCACCCATAGCGTTGTTCTGCGATCTCCGGACGGTAGGTCGACATTCGTCGTTCCAAAAGGACAAGTGGTCTACATCGGAACAACGGACACCCACTATACCGGTCCAGCCGAAGAGCCCGGAGTATCGGCCCAAGACGCCGGATATCTGCTGGAGTCTGTCGCGGCGACCTTTGAAGACGCTCCGGGTGCCACAGATATCATCGGTACTTGGTCGGGTGTGCGGCCCCTTCTGCAGCAGCCCGGAAAGAGCCCTTCTGAAATTTCGAGGCGTGACGAAATCATGACCGGTCCGGGCCCTGTTGTTTCGGTTGCCGGAGGCAAGTTGACCACCTACCGGCGGATGGCAGAACGCGTCGCCGCAGAGGTGTTTAAATTGCTCGGTCGCGGTGCCGATCCTGCGATAGATTCCGCATGCAGTTCGTTGATCGGCGGCAGCGCTGAAAACCAAGCAAAGGCGCGTACGACTACGCCTAAGGTCATAGACGCCCGTTTAGCGGAGCGCCTTTGGGCGAGCTACGGCGTTGGAGCTGGGGCAATCTTGCAAAGAATGGTTGATGCGCCTGAGACAGCACAGCCGCTTGGCGAGTTGGATTGCCTGACAATCGCCGAAGCCGAACACATGGTAGATGATGAGATGGTGATGACCGTCGACGACTTGCTGCGCAGAAGAACACGCGTGGCGATCTTCGACGGGTTTGCTGCCGTAGCAGCGGCTGGGGCGGCAGCTCAATTTCTCGGTCAGCGGCTGGGTTGGGACGATGAGCGGCGTTCGCGTGAAGAGCATGATTTCGCGGCTCTTGTGTCTTCCGAGCTCGATACAGTACGTGGTCAGGGGCAGCCCGGCGCCACCGATTCCAGGAGAAACGATTCGTGAACGCATCTTTCGCTAAACATATTGACGAGCTTCGTGCGGCTGTACCGTCGCTAGAGATTCTGACCGACGAAGCTTCGTGTAGATCTCGCGGACGCGATACCTGGGTTCGCTCGCTGATGAAGAGCCGCCTTGGCGATGTCCCGGCGCCTGGCGCGGTTCTAAAGCCGCACGACACAGAAGAAGTGTCACAGTGTCTTTCTTGGGCACAGGACACCGAAACCGTTCTGGTGCCATTCGGACTGGGCTCTGGGGTCTGCGGGGCAGTGCTCATGGAGCAGGACCAAGTGGTTCTCGACATGAGCGAGATGGACCAGATCCTGGACATCGACGAGACGTCTCTGACAGTCACCGTCCAGCCCGGTATGCGAGGCTCGGATTTCGAAGAGGCGTTGGCGGCGCGTGGCTTTACGATGGGTCACTGGCCCCAGTCGATTGCTCTTTCCAGCGTAGGCGGGTGGGTGGCCACCAGAGCATCGGGGCAGTTCTCGACCCTGTACGGCAACATCGAGGAGATGTTTCTAGGCTGTGAAGTCGTGATGGCCGGTGGTCGCACGATGAGGATTCCGGTGGTTCCGCGCTCGGCCACTGGCCCGGACCTGCGAGCTTTGTTCATGGGCAGCGAAGGAACGCTCGGCGTTCTGACTGAGGTGACATTCCGGATTCATCGCGCGCCAGAAAAGCAGATCGGCTTGGCGGTGTCGTTCGACGGTCTAACTGCGGGCAGCGAAGCCTTGCGTGAAATTGTACAGGCTGGCTGGACACCCGCAGTCACGCGCTTGTACGATGTCGTCGAAGCGGGTCGAAATTTCTCGGGGGTCGCCGAGACCGATCGACCCGTGCTGCTTATTTTGGGCGAAGGCAATGCAGAGCGGGTCACGACCGAAGCGGCTGGAATCGCGACGATTTGTTCGCGCCACGGCGGAAAATCGCACGGCGAGGCGCCGGTGCTTTCTTGGCTCGATCACCGCAACAATGTGCCGACTTTCGAATCCCTTTTGGATCAAGGAATTTTGGCCGACACGATTGAAGTCGCAATTGACTGGAGCCAGCTCATCACACTTTGGGACAACGTGTGTGCGGCCGGCAATGCTCGCGAAGATGTACTGGCCATGTCCGGGCATGTCTCGCACTGCTACACTCAGGGCGCGAATATCTACTTTACGTTCATCTCTGCCGAGAAAGACTTGGAACGAGCGCTGGCGACCTACGACGCGGTCTGGGACACGACCATGCGCATCACCCACGAGATGGGCGGCACCATTGCCCATCATCACGGCATTGGAAGAGTGCGTCGTCGTTGGCTCGGCGAAGAGTTGGGTACCGCGACTGAACTTCTACGCACGCTGAAGTCTGCGCTGGACCCCAAGGGGATCTTGAACCCCGGCGCTCTGATTCCGAGCGACTAAGGGCGGGTTCCGTGGCTGGCTATACTTTAGCTTTGGACGGCGGGACCACCGCCATGAAGGCGTTCCTCTACGATCCCGACGGAAAACTTGTTGGATCGGCCGAGCGTGAACTTTCGATGTACTACCCGGCGTCAGACCGGGTCGAGCAAGATCCTACGGAAATAGCCGACAAAGCTCGCACGGTGCTGGCGGCGGCATTGGCCAACGCCCGTGTCGATGCTTCCGAACTTGGTGCGATCGGCATCACCAACCAACGCTCATCGATTGTGGCGTGGGATGCGCGCACGCTGCGTCCGGTCTCGCCCATGATCATCTGGCAGGACACCCGCGCTGCTGCCCGGTGCGACGAACTGCAAGCTCAAGGATTTTTCATTACCCCACAGATGGCGGCTTCCAAGGCCGAGTGGATCGTCGCCAATTGTGATGAAGCCAAAGATGCGGCTGCTGCGGGCGCTTTACGATTCGGACTGCCCGGTTCGTGGTTGGTCGCCGCGTTAGCTGGCGATGCGCATGTCTGTGATTACGGTAATGCGAGTGTCAGCGGATTCTATTCCTATTTTGAAAACTGCTGGGACACGGCGGCGCTAGCCGCGATGAATCTTGAACCGGAATGGTTGCCACGTTTGGTCGATTCCAGCGGCGTGTTCGCCGAGACGCGTCCGGATATTCTGGGACGAGCTGTGCCGATCGCGTCGATGGCCGGCGATCAGCAATCGTCTCTATTCGGCTTAGGCTGTGCCGCGCCAGGCGAAACCAAGTGTTCCTATGGAACCTCAGCGATGGTCACGGCCAGCACGGGTTCTGAAATCGCGGTTGGTGGAGCCGGCACATTCCCGATTGTCGCCTGGCGAATTGACGGTGAACTCACCTTGAGCCTTGAGGGGCAGGTTTATACGGCCGGCGCCGCCGTCCAATGGCTTCGCGATGGCCTCGGGATTATCGACGCGGCTGAAGAGTCCGGACCGTTGGCCGAAAGCGTTGCCAGTTCAGGAGGGGTTTGGGCCGTGCCGGCATTTCAGGGGCTTGGCACTCCCGGAATGAACGGAGACGCGCGCGCATTGGTCGGTGGTGTCTCTCGCTCCACGACGCGAGCGGAAATTGTTCGTGCCGTTCTCGAAGGCGTTGCCCACCGGGTGGCGGACGCTGCCGAGGCGGTGTGGGAATATGGCGGGCGCTCGGCGACCCTGCGGGCTGACGGCGGGGCGAGTCGCAATACCTTCCTCATGCAGACTCAGGCCGATTTGTTGGGCGTTCCAGTGGCGGTTGCTGCTACGCCTGATGGCGCGGCTTTTGGCGCTGCCAAGCTGGCTGGTCTGGCTACGGGGGTATGGACCGATGCGGACGGGCTGGGAGCAATGTGGAATCCCGGGCGTGTCTACGAGCCGCGCCTCGACGAGGCTGCGCGTGTCCAAGCGCGCTCCCTGTGGGCCAAGCGTTTCGAGCTCTGTTTGGCGGCTGCAGTTTGAGTTGCATTGAACGGCGTCGCTTTCGCGCCCTTACCTTTTGCGCCTTCATCACCGGGTTTCGACGATGACGATTCGCGCAGTGATTTTTGATTGCGACGGTGTCCTGTTTCGCTCTGAACGAGCGAACGTTGCGTTCTACAACGACGTCCTTCGCAGTTGTGGCCAATCCCCGCTGCCTTCGGATGGCGAGGCCGACGCGCACGCGATGGCATCGGCGCAACTATTCGCCAAGCGTTTCGCGAAAGATCCGGAGTTGGCGACGCGGCTTCGTAAAACGGCGAACGAGCTCGACTACACTCCGTATTTTTCGATGATGGATCCGCGAGCCGAAATGCAAAGTGCTCTGCAAGACCTACGCGATGCGGGGCATCGTACGGCGATGGCGACCAACCGCGGCAAAACGACAGCTACGGTGATCGAGCATTTTGGCCTTCACAATCTTTTCGATTTTTGGGTCGGGGCTCTGGATGTAGCCGTACCAAAACCAGCGCCGGACATGCTTGAACTGTGCTTGGAGCGACTGGCCTTGGAGCCGGCCGAAGCCGTCTATGTTGGTGATCAGCCCAGCGATCTTGCCGCTTCTCAGGCGGCTGGGCTACGGTTTATCGCCATGCCTCCAGTCTCGTTGGACTGGTCTGTTCGTGTCGAATCGCTCGATGAACTACCCGCGCTTGTCGCGAGTATGGACTGAGCTTAGGGCATCACCCCGCCGACCACGCGCTTGATCATCGCGCCCCGTTCTAACGTGCTGTCGGTGCTTACTCCGTTGATGCGCGCCAGTTCCGGAAGTTCAATACTCGATGGATTGGCCGCGTGAAACGCCTTCAGGGTGGTGCGACGTGGAATGCGAACGATATCGAGCCGCGCCGGTTTCACACCGAGCAAGCGCTTGTTCTTTAGCCTCGCGAAGCTGTCGATCGTTCGGCTGATCGAGTTTCGATAGCTGCTCCATCGGTTCTCAGGGGTGAAGCCGATCAACTGCAACATAGTATCGCCGTGGAGCACGAAACGCGTCATGCCGATCACCGGCTGGCCACCTTTGGCACTTGCCGGAGCTCGAAACGTATAGACACCGTTCTTCGGACTTCGATCCTGTTCCAGTTTGTTCTTGCGGAAGAACTCTCGGGCCGCTTCGCTCGGTGATGTGCCGCGGGCGAGTTTGAGCTGCAGCGCCGCATCGCCGCCAGGCGACTGCGCCATGACGGCAGCCTTGGTGTTGGCGTACCTCCAATCGCGGGGAAAAGTCAGCGTGAACCGCATCTGTGGTTGGTAAAATACGTTTTCGCGGAAGAACCCTTCTCGAGGGTCCGATCCATATACCAGTCCGTCGATGCGTTTGAGGTAGCTGTCGCGACCGATGATGCCTCCTCGCAGATTTTCGGGAAGCGCCGCGATTGCGTCGCGCATGCGTGTGGCGCGTTCCGGCGGCGCGGGGTGGGTCGAAAGCCAGTCGGGTAGACGCTGGCTTTCGCTGCCGGCCGACGCTCGGGCCAGGGTATCGAACACCTTTGGCATTTCGTCGGCTCGGTGGCCGGTTCGCAGCATGTATCGAAGTCCCAAATCGTCAGCTTCGCGTTCGTCGTCCCGACTGAATTTTAGGAACATGAGGCCGAGGCCCTGTTGGGCAGCATTGCCTAGGCCGCGCAGCTCCGGGCTGGCGATCATGGCGGCGGTCATCAGGACACCTGTGAGTTGGGCTTTGCTCATGCGCGCAACGGCGTGACGGCCGGTAACGTGGCCAATCTCATGTCCGAGCACGGAGACCAGCTCAGCCTCCGAGCCAAAGTGCGCGAGAATTCCGCGCGTCACGTAGATGTACCCACCCGGCAGTGCGAAGGCGTTGATGGCCGGGTCATCGACCACGCGGAATGTCCACGGCAGATCAGGTCGCTCGGATCGCGAGGCAACCGACTTGCCGATCTGCTGAATCCAGACCTGCAACTCTTCGTCGTTGTACAGCCCCATTTGGGCGCGAACTGACTTGTCGTTATCTCGCCCAAGCGCGATCTCAGACGCTTCCCCGACCAGAGAAAGCTGGCGTCGGCCGGTGGCTGGGTTGACCGAGCATCCGCTCGTCACAAGCGCGAAAGTCGCCACCAACATGACGGTGCGAGTGCAGCTGCATGAAAGAGGATTCTTCATTTCAGTCCCCGTCCAAAGCATTGAGCCTGTCTATTAAAGTTCGTAGCCGACCGTACCCATGCCGGTCAAATTCGAGAACCAGACGATGCAGATGCGCGAACTCCGGTTCGTCGGCTTCCTCGCGAAAAGCCTCGCTGCTGCGAATCGGGGTGTTCCCCAAAATATCGGCGAACTCTTCGGAGAGTGCCACGAGCGTGGAGTTTTCGATGGACCGCCGTATGCGGAGCACCGTGCGGCCACGGATGACGCGGGTCGAATGATAGACGCGATAGAATTGCTTCACTTCCGCAACCGCGTCTGCTGGATCATCCGTGATGCGGTAAAGGGCGTCGTCCTCTCCACTGATATAACCGTCGACAAGCAGTGATCCCTTGACGAATTGATCCCAGGCTTTCCAGTATTCACTACCCGGGCGATCCACGAGAATCACCGGCATAAGTGGTGTCTTCCCGGTCTGAATCAAGGTCAGCGTCTCAAAGGCTTCGTCGTGGGTTCCGAATCCACCGGGAAACACGATCACTGCCGACGCTTCTTTCAGAAAGAACAGTTTGCGGGTGAAAAAGTATTTGAACTCAACGAGCTTCTCGTTGCCGACCATGACGGCATTGGGGTGCTGTTCGAACGGGAGGCGGATCCCAACTCCAAAGCTCAACGCGCGTCCGGCTCCTTCGTGGGCGGCCGCCATAATGCCTGGGCCGGCTCCGGTGATGACCATGAATCCGGCCTCGGCCAGTAGCCGTCCGCACTCGACGGCGAGCTTGTAAAGCGGGTCTTCTGGCGCAGTTCTGGCCGACCCGAACACCGTGACTTTGGGCAACGTGGGGTAGGGTTTCAGGGCCGCCAGCCCCTGGCGAATTTCGGCGACTGCCGACGCGACCAGCTTCACGTCGGCTACCCTGGGGTGTTCCGCGACCAGTCCCACCACATTCAAGACGAGCTGGTCGATGAGCAGCCGCATTCGGGGATCGTCCTGGTCGCTGACGGCTTCGTCCAGAAGGGCGCGAACAACGTCGTGGTCCACAAACTTTTGAGGGGCGGATTTATCGGAGGTGGGCATGCCGGGTATTGTCGGGTTGATGCGCCGTTCGGGCAATCGGGTGCCTTCAAGAAAACGGTACCTGGTACCGATAAGGCGCTCCAGTCTCGCTGCGCGTTGTTGGTATTGCGTGCCTCGGCGCCTGAGCTAGACTTGCTCGGTTTTTGGGAATCATTGGTGAATCGGGAATTTTCGAAAGGGCTTATTGTCAGGCTGTTCGTCTACACGGCGTTCGTAGCGGCTGTGACGCAATCTGTCGTATTGCTCGGGGCAGCGCAGGGCGGTCATCCGTTTACGATTGACGACTCGGCACTGGAGTGGATGCATTTCGCGCTCGCGTTGTTGGCGGCGACCGTCTTCCTAATCGTCGGCCGCCTGCGCTCTGATCTAGGTGGGCTCCTGCGCGTTCTAGCCGCGATCGCGTTCATGGCGGCGATGCGTGAGACAGACGAGCTGGTGGCTGACCGAATCTTCAGCCACGCCTACTGGATCCCCTCGGCCGTCGTTCTGATCTGGGCGATTGCCAATATTGGATCCAGTCCAACCTCGATGGCCGACCAGATTTCCTCCGTAGCACGCTCCCCAGCGATGCTATTGGGCTGGTTTGCCGTACTGGTGATCGTCGTCTTTGCCCAACTGCTCGGCCAAAAGGAACTGTGGCTGGCCGTCATGGAAACGAGCGAGTTGCCGTATCGTACTGCCAAGAACATGGCTGAAGAGGGAATTGAGACCCTCGGCTATGTCTTACTGGTTTGTGCCGCCGCCGAGACTCGATGGGCGCCGCACGTTTCTCAGCCTTAACGAACAAAACTGATCGTTGCCACGGCCGCGCTCTGCTAAGCAGTCAGTGTGACTACATCTGAAAGCTGGAGGCGCTGCAGCGCCTGTAAGAAAGACATCGAATTCGGCCAGCGCTACTGGGTATGCAGCGTTTCAACCTGTACGAGGGTGGGCTCGAAGGGATTCGTCTTCTGCAGCGTCATTTGTTTCGATACGCACATCCCGACGATGCGCCATCGAGAAGCCTGGGCGGAAGAGGAAATGGCGCCGAGCCGAGAGCAGGCCCAAGCCACTGAGGCTCGTGCCGCACTCACCGATCGTCCAACGCGAAGAGTGGTCGGCACAGTCGGGACAGTTGGGACAGACAAAGGCCACGGGGCGAGCGCTGCTCCAGCTACAACTGCTGGAACGGGAGCGAGTGGCAAGGATCTTCCCCGCGATGTTCTCGTGGTCGCGTCTAAATTGAAGATCTACGTCAAAGCCAAAGTGGGCATGAACACTTCTGATTCCGTTCTTGGCCCGCTTTCGGATCACCTTCGGGCCATCGCCGACCAGGCGATCGAGAATGCCCGGGCCGACAATCGCCGCACCGTCCTGGATCGCGATATCCCGAAACCCAGACGCGGCGACTAATTCGGCCCATGAAAACTGCCCGCCGCGTTCGATTCTGCTTCGACTACATTTCGAACAACGCCTACCTCGCATGGGTGGCGCTGGTGCGGATGGCGGAACGCGATGGCTTTGTACTGGTGCCCGAGCCGGTTCTGTTCGCTGGACTCTTGAATTCCACTGGGCAGCTTGGCCCCGCTGAGATTCCAGCCAAAAGCCGCTGGATGTGGCGCAACACCTTGCGAAAAGCGGCGATTCTCGATGTGCCGCTGCACCCTCCGATTCACCATCCGTTTCGGCCTCTTCTGTCGCTTCGCGCTTCGCTCGTGCCCATGACCGACCAACAGCGAACAGCTTTGGTTACCGCGTTGTTCGAAGCTGTGTGGGTAGAATCGCTCCATGTCAGTGAGTCCGAGGTTGTCGCCTCCGTAGCCAATCGGATTGGTCTGGATGGAGCCGCCCTCGTGGCAGCCGCCGATCAGCCGGAGATCAAGGATCGTCTGCGTCGCGCCACCGACGATGCGATTGCCGAAGGGGTCTTCGGCGTGCCAACGATGATTGTGGATGGCGAACTGTTCTGGGGTTACGACGATCTCCCCTATCTTGAAGCGTTCCTCGCTGGGGAAGATCCATTGGACCCGAGCCAGCTGCCGACTCGGGAAAGCGGGCCTAAGCCCTCGGCCCGCCGTCCACGCCCGTAACTGGTCTGGAGCTAGTCTGGCGCTAGGATATCACTGTGATTCGACGCGTACTGACGATCTTTCTCGGCCTGGGTTTGTTGGCGGGGGCCTGGCTTTTTCATGGTCTCAACGATCGCCCGGACTTGGCTCTGTACGCCTCGTTGGAGATGCCACCGGCCACGCCCGAGCCCGGCGCGGCACGCGTTATGTTTCTTGGGGTTTCGACTTTACTCGTCAGCGACGGGGAGTCGTCCATTCTGATCGATGGGTTTTTCTCGCGCCCCGGCTTGCTCGCAACCGCCTTTCGAAAAATCGGCCCCGATCGCGCGGTAATCTCACGAGCATTGTCGCGTGCTGGGATCGACAAACTCGATGCGATCATCACCTGCCACTCCCACTATGACCACGCCATGGATGCGCCCCAGGTCGCGCGCCGCACTGGCGCCACGCTTTATGGGTCGATCTCAACGGCTTGGCTCGCGCGCGGCCAAGACTTACCGGAAGGCCAGATTCGGGTGGTTCGCGGTGGCGAGCATCTTCGGTTTGGGAACTTCGAAGTAGACCTGGTTCGTTCCGCCCACGTAGATCATGGGCAAGCGATGGGCTCCCTTGACGAAGCGTTGATCCCACCAGCTCACGCCCTGGAGTATCTGGAGGGCGGCAGCTTTTCGATCTTAATCGGCCATGCCGGGCGGCGGATGCTCGTGCAATCCAGTGCCGGATTCGTTGAAGGTGCGCTGGCTGGGGAATCGGCTGATGTTGTGTTTTTGGGGGTTGGGCTTCTCGGCCGCAGCGAGCCCGAGTATCAATTCGCTTACTGGCAAGAGACGGTTGACGCGGTGGGCGCTTCGCGTGTGATCCCCATTCACTGGGATGATTTCACGCGACCGCTCCACGAACCGTTGGTTGCCCTGCCCCGTCTCCTCGACGACTTTCCGGCCTCAATGCGTTTCATCAAAGATCGCGCCTTGGCTGACGGCGTCGATGTTCGCATGCCGCCAGCTTGGGTCTCGATCGATCCGTTTTCGGGTTTGTGATTCTGCGCTTGATTGCAGGTCAGTCGGCAACCCAGCGTGCCGGAATCCGAACCTTCGAGCTCACCCAATTCACCAGTCGTTCGACCACAGTCGGACTGTGGTGGGCACGAACGCTGACGTAGGCACGGATCGCAGCTGAATCCTCGACAGTCAGTACATCGGCGAACGACGCCATGCCGCGGTTGGCGAACAGTCCCTCCAGAACCACGCGATCCCAGACATCGAAGACGCCGGCCAGCGTAAAGCGCAGGTCCGGGTACAGGCCGCTGCCGACCACGGCGAGACCGTGGCAACGTCCGCAGTGCGAGGCGTACAGCACGCGACCACGATCAATCGTCTCGGATGAAGCGCTGGTTTTAGGAATCTCAACCACCGCTGGGGTGCGCGGTTCTACTGGTTCAAGAGCTGCCTTGCCGCCAAGTTTGAAGGCGAGGATGCGCCCGTCGTTACGATTGCGAATGTTGGTGTAGTGGCCGCCCTGGGAACCACCGACACCGGCGAGCACGGCAACGTACTGCTCGCCCTCGACGGTATAGGTGACCGGCGGGGCGATGATGCCGGTGCCGGTCGCTCCTTCCCAAAGCTTCGCGCCGCGCTCGGCTTGGTAGGCCGATAAGCCCCCCGAAGTCCTTCCTTGAAAAACCAAATTTCCAGCTGTGGCCAGGGTGCCTGCTGGAATCTCCAGGGGAAACGGGATTCGCCAGGCCATCTCTCCCTTCACCGGGTCATAGGCGGTGAGGTGGGCGACGTTGCCACTGCGCGAGAGCTCTTCGTACCCTTCCATCTGTCGGGTCAGTGCTTCCCAATTTTCGCCGGTGTTGAATGCGCCGGGCGCGTAGACGAACGCCGGTTGCGCTTCGAACAGGTAGACAGATTCAAAGGTTGGAATGTAGGCCAGTCCGGTTTGCGGGCTGTACGACATTGGGTGCCAGTTATGCCCGCCCACGATTCCGGGCGTGACCATCGCCTTTGCGTCGCTCCATGCGGCTTCGGGTCGTTGCGCGGGACGACCCGTGGCGAGGTCGATATGCGTGGCCCACGAACGGTCGATGTAGGGTTGCGCGTCGAGCAGCTCGCCGGTGCCACGATCCAGAACGTAGAAGAACCCGTTCTTCGGTGCTTGCATGACGACTTGGCGGATGCGGCCGTCGATCTCCAGGTCAGCCAGAATCAGGCTCTGCGTCGCGGTGTAGTCCCACTGGTCGCCGGGAGTGGTCTGATAGTGCCATACGAGCTGGCCGTCGTCGGGGTCGATTGCCAGAATCGACGACACGAACAAATTGTCGCCACCGCCGGGGCTTCGAAGCTCCTTGGCATAAACCGAAGCATTACCGGTGCCGATGTAGAGCAAGTCGAGTTCGGGATCGTACGCCATCGAGTCCCACACCGTTGCACCGAGGCCGGTTTCCCACATGGAATCGCGCGACCAGGTTGCTGCGGCGACATCGAGTTCGCGATGCTCGTGAGGTCCATCGGCAGAGGCGGGCACCGTGTAAAAACGCCACAGCAATTGGCCGCTGTCGGCATCGTAGGCGCCGAAGTAACCGCGGACACCAAACTCTGCGCCGCCATTGCCGATGATCACTTTGCCGTCTACGACGCGCGGAGCGCCGGTAATAGTGTAGGGCTTTTCGGGATCCACCGTCATCGTTTCCCAAACCGGTTTCCCGCTTTGGGCGTCGATCGCGATCAGTCGGCCGTCGAGGGCTCCAAGGTAGAGGCGGCCGTTCCAGGCGGCGAGACCGCGATTGACGACGTCGCAGCAGGCGTCACGGCCCTTGGCGCGTGGGACCTTGGGATCGTAGGTCCACAGCTCTTCGCCGGTTGCCGCGTCCAGCGCGTAGACCACGCTCCAAATGCCGGTCGCGTACATCACGCCGTCGATGACGAGCGGAGTAGCCTCCATACCACGATAGGTGTTGGTCTCGTAGACCCAGGCCAGTCCGAGCTCGTCTACGTTTTCTACGTTGATTTGGGTCAGAGGGCTGAAGCGCTGTTCGCCGTAGTCACGACCGTGGGTCAGCCAATTGCCAGGCTCGGTATCGACAGCCGCCAGGCGTTCGAGATCGACGGCATTGCTGGGCTCCGCATTGGCGTTGGTCGGCACCGCACTGACGAGCATCGCCAGCATAAAAACAGACCAAAACGCGAAATTTCGAACCTTGGCCACGCCGACACACCAACACAGCGCTCTTCGTTTCTCGGTTGGTCGGCGCATGCCCCTGTCTACATGAACTTGCGAAGCACCCAATTTTTGAAACCGGTGTAAGGCGGGTAGGCGATCTTGGGGTCCATAAAGGTCGCCTTTTCCAGCACTGCCTTGCGGTGACTCAGGCCCAGAAAGCCCCATTCTCCATGGTACGACCCCATACCCGATTCGCCCACGCCGCCGAACGGAAGGTTGGGATTGGCAAGGTGGAATAGGGTTCCGTTTACCGTGACACCACCGGAGCTGGTGCGGGCCAGAACTTTGTCGCTGGTCTCTTTGTTTTTTGTGAAGACGTACAGCGCCAATGGTTTGTCGCCGTCGTTGATCAGATCGATCGCGGCGTCGACGTCGTCTACGGCGATAACTGGCAAAATCGGGCCAAAGATTTCGCTTTGCATGACCTTGGATTGTGGCGTGACTGACCGCACAATGGTGGGAGCGACATAGCGATCATCGCGGTCGACCTGGCCACCGACTGCGATCTCGACCTTGTCGTCACCGTCGTCACGGATCAGCGCCGCTAACCTGTCGACGTGACGCTCAGCAATGATGCGCGCGAAATCTTTCGAGGCCTTGGGGTCTTCTCCGTAAAACTCCTTCAACACAGACTTCAGGTTGTCAATGAATTCCGTCTCGACGTCCTTGTGGACGAGGATATAGTCCGGAGCCGTGCAGGTCTGGCCGGCGTTAACCCACTTGCCGTAGGCGATGCGTCGCGCGGCCTGCATAAGGTCGGCGTCGGGCATCACGATGCAGGGGCTCTTGCCGCCCAGTTCCAGGGTTACTGGCGTTAGATGCTTGGCCGCAGCGGCCATCACGATGCGACCAACCATGCCGTTGCCGGTGTAAAGGATGTGGTCCCAACGCTGTTCCAGTAGCCGAGTGGTTTCATCAACCGCGCCTTCGACAACCACAAAAGCTTCGGCATCCAAATACTGTGGAACCAGCTCGGCAATGAGCGCCGATGTTTTCGGGTTCATTTCGGAGGGTTTGATCACGGCTGTGTTCCCAGCT
Organism: Binatia bacterium; assembly: GCA_047611725.1. Taxonomy (GTDB): domain Bacteria; phylum Desulfobacterota; class Binatia; order UBA1149; family CAITLU01; genus JBLFWR01. The sequence goes on from JBLFWR010000024.1 coordinate 23,036, forward strand.
GCGATCGCCGCCACCAACGGGTTGAAACAAAGCTGTACGGGGTAGTTCCACGGCGAGATGATCAGGACGACGCCAAGTGGATCGTACTTCAGGTAGCTTTTCCCCGGGCCGGCCGTGGAAGGGGTCGGCACCTTGCGGTGCCGCGTCCACTTGTCGATGTTCTTTAGCGCAAGCTTGGCTTCCCCGATCGGCATTCCGATGTCCGCGATAAAGGCTTCCAGCCCGGGCTTGCCCAAGTCGGCCGCCAGAGTCTCTTCGAAGCTCCCTGTGTTTTCCTGCAGTAAACGAAGCAGGGCCTGTAGCTGCTGCTTTCGCCACGCGATGTCCAGAGTGCGGCCGGTGCGGAAAGTTGCACGGAGGCGCTCGGCCAGTCCGTCGATCTTGACTCTCGTGTCTCTCTCGCCGACCTCGCCGCTGTCGGTCGGTTCGGAAACGATGCTCGCTGCTGTTGCTGCTGCTGTTGCTGGCATGGGAATCTCCTGGTGCCCGACGTCGCGAAACGCGAGCGAAATCGGAAGCCACGGATAGCGGCAGCGGTCGCGGCGGGCAAGCGTGCGTTTGACGCCTCGGCGCTGTCGGGTAACCAACACCGGCCCGCGTTCACGATTGCCCACAACCCTCGCGCGCGAAAGACCCGTATGCCCAACGATTCTCCCGAATATCGACCCTGCCCACGCTTTCCCGAACTTGGAGACGGTTTCTTCGACCCGGTCGCAGCACCACCGTTTCCCAAGCAAATCATCCGTCATCGGAACCATCGCTGGGCCGAGCGGGTGGGTTTGGGTGATCTTTCCGACGAGCAGTGGATCGACCACTTTTGCCGCTTCGAACCCCTTCCGGGCAATCTGCCTGAGCCATTGGCGCTGCGGTATCACGGCCATCAGTTTCGAAACTACAACCCCCAGCTGGGCGACGGCCGTGGGTTTCTCTTCGCCCAACTGCTCGACGCGAACGACCGGCTTCTGGATCTCGGCACCAAGGGCAGTGGTCCCACGCCGTGGTCTCGCGGCGGCGACGGACGCCTGACCCTCAAAGGAGGAGTGCGCGAGGTTCTGGCTACCGAACTACTCGAAGCCCTCGGGGTCTATACGTCGAAAACGTTTAGCCTGATCGAAACCGGTGAGGAGCTTTATCGCGGCGACGAGCCATCGCCCACACGTTCTGCAGTCATGGTGCGGTTGAGCCATTCGCATGTCCGGTTCGGGAGCTTCCAACGCCACGCCTACGCCAAAGACGCGACCCGCATTCAGGCTCTGGTGGACTATTGCATCGCCAACTTCATGCCCGACCTGATGGCCCTGGAAGGCGAAGACCGTATCGCCGCCTTTCTGAGTGAAGTTTGTCTTCGCGGTGCGCAGCTCGCGGCATCGTGGCAGCTCGCCGGTTTTGTCCACGGTGTGCTCAACACCGACAACATGAACATTACGGGCGAGAGTTTCGACTACGGGCCGTATCGGTTTTTGCCGACTTTTGATCCGTCGTTCGTCGCCGCCTATTTCGATACCAGTGGCCTGTATTCGTTTGGGCGTCAGCCGGCGACGGTGGCGTGGAACTTGGCGCGGTTGGCTGAAACGCTGACGTTGGTGTGCAGTGAACAACCGCTGGCTGACGCACTTGGCACCTACGATCGCGAGTTTCGCGAAAGCCTCGAGCAACGCCTTCTGATCCGGCTGAATCTGCGTGCCCCGGCTGATGGGAATGCGACAGCTGCGCTCGTCGAAGCAATTTACGAGTTTCTGGCTGACACCGCCGGTGACAATGTGACGACCACCGCCCAGATTGCGGACGCCAAAGGTGAACTCGTTGGCTACGAACGTTTCTTCTTCGATTGGTTCGGTGGCTTGGCATCAGCCGAACGACGCGCCGTCAGCCCCTGCGCGCAAGTCTACGCTGGCCAGCGCGCTCGTCGATTGCAGGAGGTTTTCGCTGCCTTTGAACCTGCCGATGCGACGCGCATGGACCACGTCTACTTCCGTAACGGTACGCCCTGCACGTTGTTGATCGACGAGATCGAATCAATCTGGAGCGCCATCTCCGAATCCGACGATTGGACCCCCCTAGAACAAAAGCTAGCCGCCATCGCCGTCATGAAATCGGGGACGGGTACCGAATAGCGCAACGCGCTATTCGGTACCCGTCCCCGATTCATGGGCTAGGAGCCAGCGTTTTCGGTTGAGGCCGAAGGCGTAGCCTCCGAGGTCACCGCTGGCGGCGATGACTCGGTGGCAGGGCACAATAATCGAGACCGGGTTGGCTCCGTTGGCAGTGCCGACCGCTCGCGAGGCTTTGGGGTTACCGATGCGTTGGGCCAATTCTCCATAGCTGATCGTTGTTCCGTGTGGGATACGGCGCAGCTGATTCCACACACTTTTCTGGAAGGGCGTGCCCCGGGTTTCCACTTCAATCTTGTAGAGCACGGTCGCGTCCCCGGAAAAGTATGCTTCCAGTTGCTTCCCGGCCTTGGAGTGCGTGGCACGTTCGACAAAGTGAACATCGTCGTAGCCGCGGAACACGCGGGCGGCGAACTCGTCCCAGCCATCGAGATAACCAAGTGCCGCGACTTTGGTGTCTATGGTCGCCAACACAACTTCACCGACAGGAGTCGGGAAACGTTCCAGTTCAATGTTCATGATTTTTTCCTCGCGGTTGTCGCGCCGCCCTTCGCTTTGCGCTTAGGCAGCGTCGCTTTCCCGGCCGGAGATAGTCCGTCGCCGAGCGTGGCCCACAGATGCAGGGCCGCATAGGCACGCCAAGGCCGCCAAGCTTCGGCGCGACGAGCGAGATCTTTTGGTGCAGCCGGAAGGCCAGCACGTTCCATTGCTCGGATCAGGCCGAGGTCCGAATCGGGAAAGGCGTCGGGTTCACCCAGCCCGCGCATGCACACGTAGCGAGCTGTCCAAGGACCAATGCCCGGCAGAGCTACGAGAGCCGCTTCGAATTCTGCCGGAGTCCCCGGCGAGTCCAGCTTGATGCGGCCGTCCAGTACGGCTCGAGAAATGGTGCGCACGGCTTCGGCTCGCGCCCGATTGATGCCGCATGATTCTAGCGGCGCATCGGCGAGACTTTCGGGGGTCGGGAACACGGTGAAACCCGGAAGGTGTTCCGGGTGATGGCCGAACCGATCGATGACCCGGCCAGCAACCGTGGTTGCGGCAGCCACGCTGACTTGTTGCCCGACAATGGCGCGCACTAGGACTTCGAACAGATCCCAGGCCCCCGGCACTCGCATGCCGGGTCGCATCGCCAGCGAAGGCGCCAGCAATGGATCTGCACTTAGGACGCGAGCTACGGCGTCAAGATCCGCGTCCAGATCGAACACGTGTCGCACGCGTCGCACCAAGGTCGCCAACGAGCCGGGCGGTGGACTGTCGATGCGAACCAAGAGCTGGGGGCGGCGGGGGTCGGCCGTAACATCGACGAGAAACTCGTGATCGTCGAAGGTAACCGCTCGGCGCCAGTGACCGTCACGAACGATCTCGATACCCGGCAGAAGGCGCGGGGTCATAAAAGCGAGAGTGGACGCCCAATCCATCGGTGGGCGATAGTTCAGACGAAGCGTGATCTCGCCGGTAGCAGCGCTGACCCGCTTCTTTCGTAGCGAAGTGGGCGTGACCGCGTAGGCCGCACGCACGGCTTCGTTGAAACTGCGCACACTCCCAAAACCCGCATGAAAGGCGATTTCGGCAATCCCAAGATCCGTTTCGACGAGCAGCTTGCGTGCGAAATGAAGGCGGCGGGTTTTTTCGATGTTGGTCGGCGTTGTACCGAGTTCGCGCAGGAACAGTCGCCGAAGTTGACGCTCGCCGACACCGAGCGAATCGGCCAAATTCTCGCAGGTGCTTGTTTCCAACGCGCCGGAGTCGATCAAGCGCAAAGCCCGCTTCACGGTGGCGGAGCTCCCCAACCAGGCCGAACTGCCGGGAGCGGTTTCGGGACGACAACGTTTGCAGGGACGAAGACCAGCGTCTTCGGCGGCGGCAGCGCAGCGAAAGAACTCGACGTTGCGACGGGCCGGTGTACGGGCCGGACACACGGGCCGACAGTAGATCCCGGTGCTGTGAACGCCGGTGAAGAAACGCCCGTCGAAGCGCGGGTCGCGAGCTTCCAGGGCGTTCCAACAGCTGTCTTGATCCAAGCTCATGCGGGCAACCATAGCCGCATGGCACGACAAAGGCTGGCGGAATTCGGACATCAATGCAGAACGCTCAAATTGCCGGCCAATTGAGGCTCGCGGTCATCAGTGTAAGCGCCGACGTTGTCGCCGCTGGCACGGATGACCGCGCGTGCCGCCGGTTGGCGGACGTCGCTCCGGTTGGCGATTCGGTTTTGGCGTTACGGTTGGCGTTACGGTTGCCGGTCTGGCCTGCGTCGGCGAAGGTGCCGGATGGTTGAGCTTTCTCTCGCGCTTTTGGTGCTGGTCGCGGCCCTGTTCCACGCGATCTGGAACGGCTTGGCCAAAGGCAGCAGCGACCCCCTGCTCGGCATGACGGTGGTCAGCTGCGCAGGCGCAACGTGCATGGGAACCGCGGCGCTGTTTTTGCCGTTTCCAGCCGCCCCGTCATGGCCCTTTCTCGCAATTTCAACGTTCGTTCACGTCGTTTATCAACTCGTTCTAGTGCGCGGCTACATGCTTGGCGATCTGTCACAGGTGTACCCGATCGCTCGCGGCATGGCGCCGTTGGGAGTTGCCATTCTCGCCGCATCTACGGCTGGCGAAGTGCCGAGCAGCCTTCAGGCGCTCGGGTTGCTCTTGGCCTCCGGCGCCATCGCGATGATTGGGTGGAGTGGTCGCGGTGCGTCCCGGGAAGCTGTTGCTACTGCTGCTACGACGGCTGTGTTGATTGCTGTCTACACAACTCTGGACGGCCACGGTGTGCGAGTGGCCGGCTCGGCATGGTCGTATGCTGCGTGGGTACTGTTCCTACACGCGATTCCGATCGCCGCCATCACCGCAGTTTTGCGTCGTGGGCGAATCACGGAATTTCTTCGCAACGAAGGGCTTCGCACCGCTGCCGGAGGTGTGATGGCCGTGACTGGTTACACGATCGTGCTGTATGCCATGTCGGTTTCGAGCATGGCCGCTGTTGCTGCGCTAAGAGAGTCGAGCGTGGTGTTTGCCGCGTTCATCGGCGTGCGGATGCTCGGCGAGCCGTTCGGTCGGCGCCGGATTGTCGCAACAATTATTCTGGCGGTCGGCTTGGGGTTGATCGCGAATTAGGCGTTGCCGTGTGCTCGCTGGTACGCGTCGGCCAACAGTTCAACTGGGTGTTTGACCTGGGCCTTGTGCCCAGCTTGGGCCAGCGACTTGGAGATCTGGAGAATGCAGCCGACATTGCCGACGGCGACCGTGTCGGCTCCACAGGCTTTCACCAACTCAGCCTTGCGGCCTCCCAACGTGTCGGCCATGGCTGGGTGATCTAAGTTGTAGCGTCCGGCTGAACCGCAGCAGATCGAATTTTCGCCGAGGTCGATTGGGGGCACACCCATTGCGGCTTCAACCACGGCACGCGGGGCGTCTGTGATGCCGCAGCCATTCAAAAGGTGGCAGGCGTCGTGGTAGGCGATGCGCTTTTCGGCTCCGGCGGGAATTTCGGGACGCTCGAACTCGATCTCGACCAGCAATTCACAGATGTCGCGGGCTCTTTCAGAAACCATTGCGCCAAGGCGCGCCAGCTCGTTGTCCATGGCAGCGGTGAAGCGACCGTAGTCGCGTACTGCGGCTCCGCATCCGGCTGCCGTGGTGACGATGACGTCGATCTTTTCTTTCTCGATGGCCAGAGCCAGAGCGCGCGTGTTAGCGGCAATCAACGCGCGGGCTTCGTCTTCGTCACCGCCATGAAGATCCAATGCCCCGCAGCATCCCGCGCCGGCAACCTCGACCACTTCAACATTGTTTCGCTGCAGGACTTCGACTGCTGCGCGATTGATCGCCGGGGCGATTACGTCGGCGCCGCAACGGCCAACCAAGGCCGCACGAAGGCGCGGGTAGCCGGGCTGCTGCACTCTGGAACGTCGCAGGGGTGTGGTGTCGGAGCCTGCGTCGCTGCGTTCGCGGCCGGGTAGAATGCCTAGTCCCGGAACCTTGCGACGCAGACGTGCCAGCCCGAGCGTGTCGAGAATGCGAGCTGTCTTCAGCCCGATGCGCAACATGCGCTCGTCATCGTAGAGGTCGCGGGTCAGGTCTCGCCAGCGCCCCCGAAGGCCGGTGCGCGGTCGTAATCGGGGACGAAACTTCTCGATACGTTCGCCGAAACTGACCCCCGATGGGCAGGCGGTCTCGCAGGCCAAACAGCCCAGACAGCTGTCGAGATGGGCAGCTGCACCCGCATCCAATGGGACCTCGCCGCGGGTGATGGCCTCCATGATGTAGATGCGCCCGCGTGGCGAATCGCCTTCGGTGCCGAGCACACGATAGGTAGGGCACGCGTCTAGGCACAGACCGCAGTGAACACAGGGCAGGCTCTCGCGTAGATCATGCTCCGACATTTCTACAGGCCTCCCACGCCGCGTCCGCGTCCGAGCACTCCATCCGGGTCGAAGCGTGTCTTGAGCTCCCGCATCAACGCGACCGAGGCTGGGGCGGGGCCAAAAACATCACCCGCCGCCTTCAGTGAGGCGCTGCCACGCTCCAGTACCGCCGTGCCTCGTCCCCGCAGTGCGATCGTGCGGGCGCCGTCCAAGAAGCGTCGGCCAAAGTCGGCTTGGTCGGGGGCGATCCCCAGCCGCAGGACACCGGCGGCTAAGTGGGCACCGCCACTGGCGCGCACTCCCGCACTGCTCGCCAATGAGGTGAGCTCGGCGATGCCGGCCAGCAATTTCGAAGGGGGCAGTCCAAGGCGTATCACCACCGCGGCGTCGCCACCGGCATCGGCCGGAGACAGCCAATCATCGACAATTCCCGACGGGTCTACCCCGGCTAGGCCAACCACACCATCGATCATGGCCGCAACTTCGGTTTCGGTCCCCTCCGCGCGAATTACGATCGTGTAGCTCGGGCCGCGGGCACCGACTTCGACGGCCAGATCCAGAGCAGCCAGGGGAAGTGCCGCATCAAACAGGGCAGCACGCAGCTTGTCGGCCGCTTGCCCGTTTTCCATTTCAAAAAAGGCGGTCGCCGCGAATGGCGGGATCGGATGGGTGCGCAGCGTGACCTCGGTAATCACGGCCAGCGTGCCGCGTGAACCCGTAAACAAACGAGGTAAATCGTAGCCCGCCACGTTCTTTACAACTTTGGCGCCACACGCGTAGGCGCGGCTGCGACCGTCCACCACGGACATCCCGAGCACAAGATCGCGAGGGCGCCCGTACCCATAGGCCAACCCGCCGGACGTGTCGGCGGCTACGACACCACCGATGGTCGCGCGATCGGGGTCCGCTACGTCAATTGCTAGCCGCTGTCCCAGGGGTTCTAAGTTGCGGCCGAGGCGCGCCAGCGTGACGCCAGCCTGGGCGGTTACCGTCATGTCATCAGGATTGCGCTCGAGGATTTCGGCGATGCCCGTGAGTCCCAATCGAATGTCGTAGGCTTGCGGCGCGTTGCCGATCGAGAGCTCTGTGGCGCCACCAGCGATGACGATTCCCATCCGTTGGCTGCGGGCTTGATCAATGGCGGCGCGAACGTGGTCGACTTCCCGCGCGGTGATCACGGCCTGCGGGATGATCCCGTCCAGCGCGTCGCCCTCGCGGCCCGCGCGTAGCTGACCGGGGCCGAACGAGGCAAACCCGGTGGTGTCCAGACGGGAAGAAGCGGCCACCTCAGCCGCCTCCTCGCGGTCGCGGTCGCAGCACTTCGACGCAGCCGCGCTCGGTTGGCAGTACCTTGTGAGGGTTGCACAGTCCTTCGGGATTGAACGCGCCGCGCAGGTCGGCCATCGCCTCCAGCGCCGCAGGGGAGAACGCGAATTCCATCAGTCCGAGTTTTTCGATGCCGATTCCGTGTTCGCCAGTGACCGATCCGCCCATGCGCACGCAGGCCTGGAGGATTTCGTGGCCGGCGATAATGACGTGTTCGACCTCTTCCTCGCTGCCATCATCGAACAAGATCAGTGGGTGGATGTTGCCGTCGCCAGCGTGCATCAGATTGGCGATCCGCAACTTGTGCTGGGCCGCGATGGCCGCGATCGCTTCGACGATTTCGGGGAGGCGGCTTCGTGGTACAACGCCGTCTTGGGTGCAGTACGATGGTGCCAGTCGGCCCATCGCTCCGAAGGCGCGCTTACGAGCCTTCCAGATCAGAGCACGTTCGGCGTCGTTGGCAGCACGTCGCACTTCGGTAGCACTTTCGGCGAGGCAGGCCTGCTCAACGCTGGTTGCAAGTTCGTCGATGCTCGCGGCCAGGCCGTCCAGCTCAATGATAAGGACGGCTCCCGCATCACGAGGTAGACCGGCGTGAAAGGCGTCCTCGACCGCTTGAATGACTAGAGCGTCCATCATCTCAAGAGCCGCTGGCACGATGCCGGCGGCAATAATCGAAGACACAGCACGGCTGGCTTCCAGAACCCCCGGGAAAGCCGCGAGCATGGTTGTGACGGCTTCAGGCTTTTTCATCAGGCCCACGACCGCGGCCGTGGCAATTCCCAGTGTTCCCTCGGAGCCGGTGAACGCGCCGACCAAATCTAGGCCCGCCGCTTCGCCGCGGCGATCTAGCCACACGATTTCGCCGTCGGGCAGAACGACCTCAAGAGCGAGCAGGTGATTAACCGTGACTCCGTATTTAAGAGTGTGCGGACCGCCGGAGTTTTCGGCGATATTACCGCCGATCGTGCAGGCCGACTGGCTGGAGGGGTCGGGAGCGTAGTAGTAGCCCTGCGACGCCACGGCGCGCGTCACTTCCAAATTCACGACCCCCGCCTCGACCTCGATTTGGCGATTGGCCAGGTCGATGTTCCGGATCTTTTTCATGCGGCTGGTGCCGACCATGACCGGAATTTGAAAGGGGAGGCATCCGCCACTGACCCCGGTACCCGCACCACGGGGCGTGAAGGGGATGGCTTCGGTGTGAAGAAGCCCGACGACCTGGGACATCTCCTGTGTGGTTTTTGGCAGAACTACGAGCTCGGGGCGGGCCTTTTCCAGCGTGTAGCCGTCACATTCGTAAACGGCCAAGGAGGCGCGTCCTTCGACGATCCCAGCGGGTCCGACGATGCGGGATAGCTTCTTGATGACAGCAGAGGGCAGAGGCACGAAAGCATGTTCCAGGCTCGGGGAGCCGCGGACCGTCAAGGTAGCACGAACCGGCCTCGGAGGTCGCCGCTTGTGCCTTCGCCAATGTCGATTTCCTGACGAATTGTCTCACCGGCCGCAGTGAACGTCGGCTTCGGCGGGTTCCGATGAGGGCGCATTGCGGTGCGCACCATTGCCTGCGCTCGGCGCCGGCATTAGTGATGTTTGCTATGACTCCCTTTCCCCCCGCGCGATTGTTGCTTGGCCCCGGCCCTTCAATGGTAAGCCCCCGTGTCTCGGCCGCGATGGCACGTCCGTTAGTCGGCCACCTTGATCCCTATTTTTTAGAGCTGCTCGACCGCGTGCAGGTTAACCTGCGCACGATCTTTGGCACCAAGAACGAGATGACGCTGCCAATCTCGGGCACTGGGTCGGCGGGTATGGAGGCCTGCTTCGCCAACCTCATTGAAGATGGTGATGAAATCGTCGTCGGCGTTGCCGGGGTCTTTGGCACCCGCATGTGTGAGGTGGCGTCGCGTCTAGGCGCCAGGGTTGAGCGTGTGGAGGTAGAGTGGGGCGGTGTGGTTGAGCCCGGGGCCATTGCGGATGCGCTTTCACGTACGACCAACCCCAAGTTGGTGGCCTTTGTCCATGCTGAGACATCAACCGGCGCCTGGCAGCCGGTCGAAGACATCGCGAACCTTGCCCACGAGGCCGGCGCGCTGGTGGTTTTGGATACTGTGACCTCGCTCGGCGGTTGTCCCGTGGAACTCGACGCTTGGGGCGTGGACGCGACATACTCCGGTACGCAGAAGTGTTTGAGCTGCCCCCCGGGGCTGTCGCCGGTCAGTTTCAGCGAGCGCGCGATGAAGGCGGTTCGCGAACGCAAAACCTCGCCGCGCTCCTGGTATCTGGATCTGGCCCTGCTTGGCTCCTATTTCGGTGAGGAGCGCGTCTACCACCACACAGCGCCCATCTCGATGATCTACGCACTCGCCGAAGCTCTGGAAATCGTGCTTGAGGAAGGGCTGACCGCGCGTTTTGCCCGCCATCGCCGCAACCATGAAGCTCTGTTGGCCGGCGCTGCCGAACTTGGCCTGTTGCCAGCGGTCGCCAGTCATCGGTTGTGGCAACTGAACAGTTTGGCCGTCCC
>JBLFWR010000025.1:0-32589 GCA_047611725.1 Binatia bacterium
CGGTCGTCGACTACGGCGTCGGAAATCTTCGCAGTGTTTCCAAAGCACTTGAGCATGTTGGCGGCGAAGTCGAGGTAACCGCCGACCCTGGCGCGATTGCTGCGGCCGACGGTGTTGTGTTGCCCGGTGTAGGTGCGTTTGCCCACTGCATGAACAATTTGCGCGAAGCCGGTTTGGTCAGCGCGGTTCGTGACGCGGCCGCAAGCGGCCGACCGTTCTTCGGCATCTGTGTGGGCATGCAAATCCTCTTCGACGAATCCGACGAGTTCGGGCGGGTCGAAGGGTTGGGCATTCTTCCGGGCAGGGTACGTCGCTTTGAACCCACCGAACACGAACTCAAGGTCCCGCACATGGGATGGAACGAGCTTACGGTTTGCGCGCCCGCGCCGTGTCTGGCCGGAGTCTCCAACGGAGCTCGGGTGTACTTTGTGCACTCCTACTACGTGGAGACCGATGACGACGAGATTATCGCGACGACCACCGACTACGGCGGTCCCTTTGTTTCCAGCGCATGGTGGGGCAATATTTTTGCGACTCAGTTTCATCCCGAAAAGAGCCAGGACGTGGGCTTGGCGATTCTCGGCAACTTTGTAGGTCTTTGTGGCAGGGAGGTAGCGTGAGCGTTCTGAGAATTATACCGGCGATCGATATTCGAGCCGGCAAATGCGTGCGCCTTATTCAGGGAGACTACGATCGCGAAACCGTGTTCGGAGACGATCCTGGCGAGATGGCTCGTCGTTGGCTGGACGCCGGAGCCGACTCTCTACATATCGTTGATCTAGACGGGGCGCGCGATGGTGGGGCGGTGAACCGCGTTGCTGTCGATTCGATCTTGAAAGTCGTCAGCGACTGCGGGCGATCGGTTGCCGTGGATCTAGGCGGTGGCATTCGAACCATTGACGACGCTGCCGGTTGGCTGGAAGGCGGTGTTGGCGCGATCGTTTTGGGAACAGTTGCGGTCACCGACCCCGACATGGTCACCGAAGCGGCGAGCCGCTTCCCCGGCCGCGTGTGGGTCGGAATCGATTCCCACGACGGCGAGGTGAAAACCGCCGGTTGGATGAAAGGGTCGGGGATTGAAACCGCTGATCTCGCGCGCGACATGCAAAAGCGCGGGGCAGCGGGCGTGATCTTCACCGACATTGACCGCGACGGGACTGGAAAAGGAGTCAATGTAGATGCGACCACCGAGCTTGCGGTGGCCATCAATATTCCCGTGATCGCTTCGGGGGGCGTGGACTCGGTTCGCGACATCCAGCTACTAAAAGTGCAGGCCGTCACTGGCATCGACGGAGTGATTGTCGGGCGCGCGCTCTACGACGGCACCGTGACCTTGGCTGCGTTGCTCGAAGCGGCACGCTGAGCCGTTCATGCTGGCCAAGCGCATTATTCCCTGCCTGGATGTCAAAGACGGCAGGGTGGTTAAGGGTGTGAACTTCATTGGGCTCCGCGATGCAGGTGACCCGGTTGAATGCGCCGCCCGCTACGATCGAGAAGGTGCCGACGAGCTTACCTTTCTCGACATCACCGCAAGCCACGAAAAGCGCGGGATCATTCTCGATGTCGTTCGCAAAACCGCCGAGCACGCCTTCATGCCTTTGACGGTCGGTGGCGGTGTGCGACGCGAAGAAGACGTGCGCGTATTGCTGCGCGCCGGTGCGGACAAGGTTTCCATCAATACGGCGGCCGTTCTCGATCCCGATTTCGTGGCCCGGGCAGCGCGCCAGTTTGGTGCGCAATGTGTGGTTGTTGCCGTGGATGCTCGCGCGCGAGCGAAACATCTCGACCTCGCTGCTGCTGCCGACGGCGGCGGAGTCTCGGGTAGGCCCGAGTGGGCCGATACCTATCCTGAGCTACTCGTAGATCCCGAAACCACCACCGGGTGGGAGATTTATACCCACGGCGGAAGGCGCCCGACCGGCATTGATGCCGTGGCCTGGTGCCAGCGCATGGAAGAGAACGGTTCCGGCGAGATTCTGCTGACAAGCATGGACTGCGACGGAACCAAGGCGGGCTACGACCTGCCGTTGACCTCGGCCGTTGCCGAGGCCGTCGGAATTCCGGTCATTGCGTCGGGTGGGGTCGGCGGGCCCGAACACATGCTCGAGGGGTTGACCACGGGCAAGGCCGACGCCGTCTTGGCCGCCTCGATTTTCCACTACGGTGAGTATTCGATCGACGAGGTAAAGCGCTATCTCGACGCTCGCGATGTGTGTGTCCGGGTCTGATTTCCCTGTGCAGGTGCGCAAGCTTCAATAGTCCAACGCAGAATCTCATTTAACGCAGCGCTCGGTGTGGGCTTCACCTTGGCCGTCATGCTAACAGCGGGGTTATGAGTGTACTGGACTGCGCGGGGCCAATCCCCGGACTCTTCGATAGCGCGTGGCCGGCCGAATGCGGCGGACCACGTCGCCAGAAAGCTCCTCGTTCTCCCGGCCTGGATATTCAGCCCGGCGAAAGCCTAAAAGCCACGTTGAAAGAAAACGGTCGCTGGAACGTGATGTTCGTCCAGCGCGAACCGGGGCAGCTGTATTTGTTGTCGGGCGGTATGTTCGGTGAGCAGCCGGCACCCGGGCGTGTTGAGCGGGTTGATCCGATCACCCTCGAGGTGACTGCAGCATCTCCCGATCTCCCATCCGGCGGGCACGTGTGGTGCGGCGCGGTTCTGGTCCACGCCAACGGCGATCTCTATGTAGTGAACGGTTCCTACATGCACCGCCTGGATCCGGACTGTCAGCTTGTTGCTGAGCGTAAACTTCCGGTGGATCGCCCCTACAACGGATTGCTGGTCATGCCCGACGGCAACCTGGTTACCAAGGATCTGCGCATTAGCGGCGGTGGCAGCGTCGTCAGTGTGCTGGAACCCGAAAAGCTCGAAGTGCTTTCATCGTTGGAACTCCCCGAGCCGTCGATGGGGCGCATCGCCGCCGACTTCCGTGGGGACGATGTCTGGTGCTACATGCCGGGCCGGGAGTACTTGTTTCGCTTGCGTTACAAAGATGGCGCCGTATCGATCGATGAAGATTGGCAGCCGCTTTATCGCGACGAAGAGGAAGGGCAGGGCCTGGCCTGGGATACGACCTTGGCTGATGACAACGTCTGGCTGCATGACAACGGCGACACACCTGCAGTGCGCGCCATTCATGCGACCACTCCGGTCGGTAACGAAATCCCACCATCCAACACTGCCGTTGATTTCGGGCCCCAAGGCGTCATGCGTTTCGGCATGGCTGACGACTACGACCGCGATGCGTTGGCCCCGATCCCCCATAATCATGGCTGGGTGATCGCGCCGCCGCTGTATGTTCCGGTGGATCGCATTCTGGTTACCTTCGACACCGGCAACGGTTGTTTGTGTGCCTTGCGATGGAAGGGCGACGGCCTCTACGACCGTATGTGGGAAGCAAAAATCCACAACTGGATGCAACCGATGGTGTTCCCCGACACCGGCGAGCTGATTGTCAACGACTTCGGCTCCGCCGATTTCAAAGCGGGCAACGACGCGGTCGTGGTTCTAGATCTGATGACAGGCGAGGAGAAGGCTCGTGTTGCCACCGGCGCTCCGCTTCCGAACGGGATGTTCTTCGCGCCTGGGTGGAACCGAGATTTGTACTACTGCACGGCTGGGGCGGTGGCGAGGGTTGCGGTGGAGTAGGGCTAAGCCTCACCAAACATCGCCGCTAGGTGCGCGTACACGGTTTCCATCTGCGGGTCGAAGTGTAGGTCACGACGCTTCATCTCCCGGAGGACGTCGAAAGCGCTTAAGAGATGAAAAGGTCGTAGGGGATCTGATCGGACATCTGTCGAATGTGCAGTGGCAGCGCAGGTCACGCAAGGCGGTAGGGAAAGGTTGTCAAGTTAGCCGCCGAGGTCTCGGTGGTTCCGTTATCCGATGGGCGTAGCCAAAACCGGACACTGCCAAATCGCCATAGTCGCGGCCAACCAGCGAAACCGATTTCCTCCGCTAGACCGGCTGCCCATCGCGAATCCCGGTCACTTCCCGCTGGGCCGTGTTGTTCCATCCGCTAGCTGAAGCTTGATACCCGACGTTGACAATCAAGCCATCCTCGCTATGCTGCCGTAGTGGGGTTTGAGTGGGGTGAAGCGAAGAACCGAGCGAAACTTTCGAAGCATCGCGTTTCTTTCCTGACACCCGCGTTCGGATTTTCGGTGCGGGCTACTGGCGCAAGGGAAAAGCATTCTATGAAAAAGCGAACAACCTACACTGAGGAGCCGATTAAGATCGGTCGTCAGGTCGGGACCGAGATTCTTCCAGGGCATGGTGGGTCGCGACAAGGTTCGGGCCGCCCGGTGGTTGGGAACAAGCCCGTGACGCTGCGGCTTCCACCGAAGCTGATCGAGAAAGTTCGTCGCGAGGCAAAAAAAGCCGGCCGCACGATGTCTGAATTGGTTGCGGAGAAACTCCGAGGCTAAGCGCCGTCACACCGTTGAAAATCTTCCTTAGTCGATGCTCTTACGCTGGCATGTTGCTGGCGACGGTCCTTCTCGCACTGCGCTTCACGGTGCGCGACGCGTATCACCTGCCAGCTTGGATTTACTATTTCTTCGGGCTCGCGCCGTTGATCGCTGCGCTCTATGCGGCAAGCGGCGTGGTTGCGCTTCTTGCTCAACGCCGCCGACCGGCCGTGGCTAGTTTCGCAATGGCCGCCGCCGTCTTCGCGGGGTGGGTCGGCTCGGCTTATCACCACATCACTTGCGAGCACAGGGGCGACGCGGTTCGGGTTGTTACTTGGAATCTTTCGCGGCTGCGCGACGGGGCGGATCGAGTTGTCGCTGACCTACAAAGCCTCGACCCAGACATCGCTTTGCTCGTTGAAACCGGTCACGACAATCGCGAGGCGCGAGAGTTTTGGGAAAAGAGTTTCGCGGACCACGAAATTGTATTCGCCGGTGGCGGCATCGTGGTGATGGCGAGAGGAGAAGTGGGGGAGCCAGAAAGCGGTTCGCTGGCTGGCATCAGTTCTTACGCGACTTTGGATGTTTCCGTTCGCGGTCAGGCCTTCCACGTCATGGTTGTAGATCTGGACGCCAGCCCCCGCTTTGACAAGCGACAGTTGGTTCCCGAGGTGTTCCGGATCGCGTCCGAAACAAACACGAACGCGCGTGCCTTGATCGTCGCAGGAGACTTCAATACGCCGATCTTTTCGCCAGTGTTTATCGACGTACGTCAACGGTTTGTGAATGCGTTCGAGGCCGCTGGCAGCGGGCTGCACGCGACCTGGCCAAGTCGATTCCCCCTGACAGCGATCGATCACATTTGGACTAGAAAAAATATCGAGGTCGGGTGCTCGCGTTTGTTCACGAGTCCGGCCTCCGACCACCGTGCGGTGGTCGCTGATGTGTGGCCGGTATCTCGCTGACTGGGGCTACGTCTTCTGCGTGTACACGTCCCGTTGGTCTTCGGTGTAAGTGTGCAGCGTTGCTGGCAACAACGGCTGTCCGGCCCGCGCAAAGGCGCGCCGATTCATCTCATGTAGATGCGCTTCGCTTTGCCTGCGTGTTTCTTCGATCTCTTCGCGAGTCGGGTTCTCAGGCATCTCGAAAGGACCCTCAATATCAAACCAGATTTCGGAGAAGGGCAGGGGGATCGCCGTGTGGTCCCAGGTCTTGAGGTACCGTGCACGACGGCAGTACGCTTTCATGCAGTAGATTTTGGCGCCGGTTCTCGCGGCGACCACCGCGAAGCCGGGCTTGCAGGCTAGCGCCGGTCCGCGTGAGCCGTCCGGGGTAATGGCGATGACGAAGCCGCCGGTGCCTTTCGTCATCTCTTCTTCGGCGAACGTAACGAGGGCTTCGAAGGGCATGGTGCGACGGCTGGACCGTGAACTGGATCCGCCGCGCGCGACATTGAATCCGAACGGTTCAAGACCGGCCGTAATGATGTCGCCCGCGTCGCCGACGCTGGCCAGCGTGCCCCAGCCCTTGTTTCGAACCAGCCAGGGCAGCAGCACTATGTCTTGGTGGGGGAGAATGGTTACGACACGTTCGCCCGCGGCAACGCGTTCGAAGAGCTCGTTGACGCCGGTCAAATGAATGCGGCTGGTGCGTTCCACCAAGCCTAGCAATCCGCCGTACAAAAACGGGATCAGGCGCATGAGCAGCGCGACGCCGTGCCTTTTTAAGCGACGTAGTAGCGGCAGGCGCGGGGCCGCAGGAGTTGCGGGCCCCGCCATCGTTCTATTCCTGCGCTTCCAACCAACGCTCGGCGTCGATCGCCGAGGCGCAGCCACTACCGGCGGCGGTCACCGCCTGGCGGTAAACGGTGTCTTGCACGTCGCCGCAGGCGAATACGCCTTCGACGTTAGTATAGGTGCAGTCGGGCTTGGTCAGGATGTAGCCCTTGTCGTCCAGTTCCAACTGTCCTTTGAACAACCCGGTGTTGGGTACATGGCCGATCGCCATAAACACACCGTCGGTTTCAAGTTCGGTCATCTCGCCGCTGCCGGTGTTACGCAATCGAATTCCGGTTACCCCATCGTCACCCAGAATTTCGTCGATCGCTTCGTTGAGTACGAAGGTGATCTTCGGGTTGGCCTTGGCGCGATCAAGCATGATCGCAGAGGCGCGGAACTCTTCGCGGCGATGCACGATGGTCACCGAGCTGGCGAACTTGGTCAGAAAGCTTGCTTCTTCCATCGCGGAGTCGCCGCCACCGATGACGATGACTTTCTTGTCGCGAAAGAAGAACCCGTCGCAGGTCGCGCAGGCGCTGACACCGTGCCCCATCAAACGGGTTTCCGATGGTAGGCCCAGCAACCGGGCCGAGGCGCCGGTGGCGATGATCAGCGAGTCGCAGGTCCAGGTCTTGTCGCCCGCCACGAGTTTGAAGGGGCGCGACGACAAATCGATTTTTTCGACGTCACCCATGGCGAACGTAGTGCCGAATCGCTCAGCCTGGCGACGGAAGTCGACCATCATGTCGGGGCCCATGATGCCGTCCGGATAGCCAGGAAAGTTTTCGACGTCGGTTGTGATGGTTAGCTGGCCGCCGGGCTGCATGCCCTCGACCACTAGTGGCTCAAGGTTGGCGCGAGCCGCATAGAGAGCGGCAGTGAGTCCGGCAGGGCCGGATCCGAGAATAAGAACGCGATGGTGCTCGGCAGACATACGAGGTAGCTTCAGCCTCCGCTGGGGTTTGGCGCGCACTGAAGGTGCGGCAATCGGGCGTCCTGTTTAAGGACGACACTCCAGCCTTGCAAGCCATGTCGAAACTCACTCATCTCGATGAACAGGGCCGCGCACGGATGGTCGATGTCTCGGCCAAGCAGGTCACCGACCGCTCGGCGACCGCCCGTGGGGTGCTTCGAACCACTCCCGGTACGCTGGTGCGGATCTTAGAAGGAGATCTGCCCAAGGGCGATGTGCTGGCCGTGGCCCGAACGGCCGGAATCATGGCCGCCAAGCGCACAAGCGATCTGATCCCTCTTTGCCACCCGCTGCCGCTGGCAGCCGTGGAAGTGCACTTTGCCGCCTGCGGCGAAGACGCGCTCGAAATTCTCGCGACCGTCAGGGTCACCTCCCGCACCGGCGCCGAAATGGAAGCCCTAACGGCCGTGGCCGTGGCAGGCCTTACCGTCTACGACATGTGCAAAGCCGTAGACCGCGCAATGACCCTGACCGACGTCTCCCTCGTCTCAAAAAGCGGCGGCCAAAGCGGCGACTATAAATCGGCACCCTAAAATCGGGGACGGGTACCGATTTATTCGCTGGCTTTTCCACTCCCGGTTTTCGACTCTTTCATCACATTGACGGTCTGACATTCGCGTGCAGCGTTGCGCTAGGTTGGGTGCGTGGACGATGAGCATCACGCAACCGCCTTCCCTTCTATGACCATCGCCGATGCCGCGCCGGTGGCCGCGCGGAGGGCCGTGCCGAGGGGCGCGGCCCTTTCGTGGGAACGACCGCGAGAACGCTTGATGCGTCACGGTCCCGGCGCGCTTTCAGACGGGGAACTTCTCGCAATCCTTATTGGCACAGGCCCGGTTGGAGGCGGTGGCGCGATCGCGGTGGCCGAGAGTCTTCTCGTGCGTCACGGCGGCTTGGCCGGAGTGTTCTCGCGTGCGGTGGGTGAGCTTCTTAGTGCTGGCGGAATCGGAGCCGCCAGAGGGGCAGCGTTGGTGGCGGTCGCCGAGATCTCGCGCCGTCTTCAGGCGCGACCGCTGGCACGAGGTCGCGCTCTGCGTTCGTCAGGTGACGTGCACAGTCACTTCGGCCCGCTCCTGGCAGACGAAAAGCGTGAGCTGTTTACGGCTGTTCTTGTCGATACCAAAAACCGCGTTTTAACTGCGGTGCGAATTTCGGAAGGTTCTCTCAACGCCTCGCTCGTGCATCCTCGCGAGGCATTTCGGCCTGCGATTCGCGAAGCGGCAGCGGCAGTAGTCTTCGTCCATAATCACCCCAGTGGCGATCCGACGCCGAGCACGGAAGACCGACGGATTACGCAGCGATTACGATCTGCGGGGGAACTGCTGGGCATCGCGGTCCTCGATCACATCATCGTCGCGCGAGACGAGTACTTTTCGTTCGCTGACTCGGGCTGGTGAGCGGCCGGTGCCGATCTGAGGCCTGGTTGGGATTCAAAACACGGATCGCGGCCGAATGCGGCGCTCGCCGCTGCGCCCCCTTCCCCCAATGAAAAACGCCGCCCCAAAAGGGCGGCGTTTTCGTGAACTCTAGGTTTTCCCGAGCGCAGTGCTCAGAACGGGATGTCGTCGTCCGCAGGCGCCGGAGGCGAGAAGTCGTCTGAGCGGCCGCCGCCGCCACCGCCACCACCACCGTAGTTGTCGTCGCGACCACCGCCGCCGCCTCCGCCCGCACCTCCGCCACTCTGGCCGCCACCCTGGCCGCCACCCTGGCCGCCGGAGAGGAACTGAATACGGTCGCCGATGATTTCGGTCGTGTAGCGATCTTTGCCTTCTTTGTCCTGCCACTTGCGTGTTTGCAGGCGTCCTTCGACATAACAGCTACGGCCTTTTTCGAGGTACTGGGCGCAGTTCTCGCCCTGGCGTCCCCAGACCACGACCGAATGCCATTCGGTGCGCTCCTGGCGTTCTCCGGCTTTGTCGGTCCAAACTTCGTTGGTTGCCAAGCGAAGCGAGCATACTGCTTGTCCGCTTCCGGTGTGTCGCAGCTCGGGGTCTTGACCCAAGTTGCCGATGATCATGACCTTGTTAAGGGATGCCATGGTAGTTTCTCCGCGTTCGAAAACGGTTGATTTCGGCGGAGGCTAGAGTGGGGTGGGGGACGAGTCAATGACACTGCGGTGCTGACTCGACGGAGGAATCGACGTTTTGGGGAAGGCCGTTTCAGCTCTCCGCCTACTGGTTTTTTACGCCTTTTCAGCCGCGCTGCTGTCTGCCGTAATAGTTGCCGTAATAGTGGCCGTAGTCATCCGCCCCGGCAAAGACCTCTACTACCGCGTGGTTCGCTATTGGCTCTCAGGGATCCTGCGTATCTTTGGCTGCGAACTGGTGGTCGAGGGTGCCGAGCACCTTACCAAGGGCCAGGATTACGTCTTCCTGGCCAACCATAGAAGCCTGCTAGACCCTCCGGCCATTGCTATGGCGGTCATGCCCCAGGGGACCCGCTGGGTGGCCAAGCAGGAGCTTCGGCGGGTGCCGATCTTCGGCAAAGCCCTGGAAATGACGGGTCAAATTTTCATCGAACGAAAAGACACAAGCCGGGCGATCCAGGCCCTGGAGCGCCACAAGCACGACCAAGGCGCGATTATTGTGTTTTTCCCGGAAGGGCACCGGACTGAGGGGCGAAGCCTGCAGCCATTCAAAAATGGGGGTGCCGCGTTTGCCATCCAGGCGGGCTTGCCGGTGGTTCCGGTGGCTGTGACCGGGACGGAGATCTGCCTGCCGACCCGTTCGCTACAGTCGCGCCCGGGAGTGATTCGTGTTCGGATCGAAGTTCCGATTTTAACCGCCGACTTCCATTTCGACCAGCGCGCCGAACTGATGGCGCGCGTCGAGGCTCGAGTAAAAACTATGACCACTGAGATGGAAGGCACGCACCCCGAAAGCGAATACAACGGCAACTCGAATGTCTGAACAAGCCCCGTTACGCATCATTCCCATGGGTGGCCTCGGCGAGTTCGGAATGAACTGCATGGTCATCGAGCGTGGCGACGACGCGATCGCCGTAGACTGTGGCGTCATGTTCCCCGAGTCGCACATGATGGGAATCGACTCAGTGATTCCCGATCTGTCCTACTTGAAAAGCCTGGGCTCACGCTTCAAGGGCTTCGTGCTCACCCACGGCCACGAAGATCATATCGGCGCGTTGCCTCACGTGTTACGTGATTTCGACGTTCCGCTTTTTGCCACACGTTTTACCGCCGGTCTCATCCAAGCGCGCCTAGTCGACAACCAGGTGAAGGCGTCGCGCGGAATTCAGATTTACGAAGACTACGAGCGCTTTATGGTCGGCTCGATAGAAGTCGAAGCGATACCCGTGACCCACAGTATTGTTGATGCCTGCTCATTGGTGATCCGGGTCGGCGGCGACACCGTAATTCATACGGGCGATTTCAAGATCGACCCGACACCGGTTGATGGTCGGCACATGGGTCTGGATCGTCTGCGCGAAATTGGCGACGAGGGCGTGCGCGTGCTGCTTTCAGACTCGACCAATATTGAAAGTCCGGGGAACTCCGGTTCTGAGTCTGAGGTTCGCACAAAGCTCGAACCAATGTTTGCAGCCACCGAGGGGCGCATTGTCGTTTCGACCTTCGCCTCGCATGTCCATCGGATGCAAGCTGTGTTTTCGCTGTGCCAGCAGTTCGATCGTCAGGTCGTCATCCTTGGCCGAAGTATGGAATCCAACTCCAATTTGGCCTCAAGTACCGGGCACTTAACCATCCCGCCGGGCCTGTTGGTTGGCGCCAAAGAAGCGGCGAAGATGCCTGCGCGCCATGTGTGTTACTTGGCCACGGGTTCGCAGGGCGAGGCCCGTTCGGCACTGTCGCGCATGGCCATGGGTGAGATGAAGCACCTGATACCGGCCCCCGGCGATGCGGTCATTTATTCGTCAAAAGTAATTCCGGGCAACGAGCGACCCATCGGTGCGGTGATCAATCAATTCTTGCGTGCAGGGGTTGAGGTCTATTACCCGCGCATCGCGCCTGCCCACGTGTCGGGACATGCCTATCGCGAAGAACTGCGCACGATGCTCGAATTGGTGCGGCCGGAGTTTTTCGTTCCGGTTCACGGGGAGTTTCGCAATCTGGTGCATCACGCGCGGCTGGGTGAGGAGACCGGAGTCCCCCACGAAAAATGCTTCTGCCTGACCAATGGAGATGTCATCGAGGTCGATGGCGAAGGAGCCCGACCGGCGGGAACGGTTCCGGTCGGACGGCTGCTCGTAGACAGCGGAGTGATCGGTACTGACGCCAGCGTATTGCGCGACCGACGCCATATTTCGGAGTCGGGTGTCGTGCTGGCAGTTTTGGCCGTGTCGCGACAGACCGGCGAAATCTTGTCCGGGCCCGATTTAAGCGCGCGTGGTCTTGTGACTGCCAACGGGCGCGAGCCCGACCTAACGGCTGCGTCCGAAGCCGTTGTAAAAGCGGTCAAGGCGATGACGCCAGCGGCGATTGCCGATCTCGACGAACTGCACGAGGAAGTGCGACTGGCTGTACGGCGTCACTTTCGCCGTTCGATCGGTGTGCGCCCGGTGGTTGTTCCCTACGTCATGGAACTGTAGGCGACCGGCGCTTTGGCAACATTCCAAGCGATTATTCTCGGCATCCTCCAGGGGTTGACCGAGTTCCTGCCGGTTTCGAGTTCCGGGCATTTGGTTTTGGCCCAAGAGATCGCCGGCCTGCGCCCCGATCACGCGATGGCCTTCGACGTAGCCCTTCACGGCGGCACGCTGGTCGCCGTCCTTGTGTACTTTCGCAACGACCTGTTGGGGATGGCGGCGGCGGCCGTGGGGCGAGGTGGCCCCGAGGCCGATATTGATCGGCGTTGGATCGGTTTGCTGGCGCTGGCGACCCTGCCGGTGGTGGTTGTAGGCCTGACCGCCGCCGACCTTCTTGAGACGGCGTTTAGATCCGTGCCCTTGGTGGGCGTGTCTCTTTTGTTCACCGCGGCCATGCTTGCGGTGGTCTCACGAAAGCCGGCCGGGGGGCGAGGGCGCGCCGGGGTTTCGGCCGTCGATGCCTTGGTCATCGGGAGTTTTCAGGCCGTGGGTGTGATTCCGGGTATTTCTCGGTCCGGAGCCACGATTTCGGGCGCTCTGTGGCGTGGTATCGACCGTGACACGGCGGCCCGTTTCTCATTCCTGCTCGCGGTTCCTGCAATCTGCGGGGCGATTGTGCGGCATATCGGGGAGCTCGGCGCCCTGGCTTCCGAGAGCCCAGCACCCCTGATTGCCGGCACTGTTGCCTCGGCCCTGACCGGTTGGGTGGCCATTGAAGTGATGATGCGCGCTGTTCGGGGCGGGCGTCTGCGAGGATTTGCGCTATACTGCCTGCTCGTTGGTGGAGCGGCGCTCGTTTGGAGCGCTGCGCACGCGGTGGGTGGTGGTGTAAGTGGCTAGGACCGGCGTTCAAACTCACGATCCGTCTCGGATCGTTCACGAAGTCGAAGCAATTATCTGTACGGCCGGGGGCTTGGGATTACTCCTGAGCTTCATTTCGTATGTGCCGGAATCGCCGATGATCAATCGCGGCGGGCCGGTCGGTTTCGCGATTTCCAACATGCTGATCCAGTCGTTTGGGCTGGCTGCGTACATTTTCCCAAGCCTGCTGTTGCTTGCTGGGGTCGTGTTGTTTTTCAATCGAGGCGCCAGGCTGGCACCGATTCGCCTTGCCGGCGGCTTCTTCTTGCTGGTTCAGGCTTCGATCATCCTCGGGGTGTACCGCAACCACGTCACGCCGGACGCTGCTGGCGGCTGGGTCGGCGGTTTTCTCGGCACACTCTTGGTTGGCGCGCTGGGTGATGGGGGCACTGGGGTGGCTCTGGTCACGTTGACGCTGCTCATTTTTATGATGTTGACCGGGCGCACGGTGACCGACCTGATGCGCGATTCGGCCGGGGCCGCCAACAAAACGGCGGGCGATACCCGCGTTGCTTTGACCAAGAGCGCCACGGGCCTTCGCGCAAGCTTGGGTGACATTGCGGGATGGAAGGAACGGTTACCGTTTGGAGCGGGTCGTTTCGGCAAGAATCAGAAGGTCCCGGCCAGCGCAGGCCCCGCAGTGGTCTATAGCCCAGTCGAACCTGCGGTGATCGAACTAGAGTCCGCACCAGATGCTGACCCCCCACGTTCTGCGATCGGTCGCCTCGCCGATCGAGCCCGACAAGCAGGCCCGAAGATCGAACGCGGGCCACTGGTCAAAGAGAAGAAGGATCCCACCCTGGCGCAGGAGGAGTTCATCTTCGAGGTCGATGACGCCAACTTCCGGTTGCCGCCAACGAACTTGCTTGGCGATCCGGACGATCGATCTGTGTATGTCGAT
Source organism: Binatia bacterium (assembly GCA_047611725.1). Taxonomy (GTDB): domain Bacteria; phylum Desulfobacterota; class Binatia; order UBA1149; family CAITLU01; genus JBLFWR01. The sequence goes on from JBLFWR010000025.1 coordinate 13,490, forward strand.
GAAAAGGCGCTGGTCGATTCCTCAGGGATTCTTGAGCAGAAGCTGGCCACGTTTGGTGTCAACGGCCGCGTGACTGCGGTCCGTCCGGGCCCGGTTATTACGACCTACGAATTTGAGCCCGAAGCTGGAGTAAAGGTCAGTCGCGTCGTCAACCTTTGCGACGATTTGACCATGGCTCTGCGCGCCCACGGTGTGCGCATCGTCGCGCCGATCCCGGGCAAGAACGTTGTTGGAATCGAGGTTTCGAACCGCAGCCGCGCGATGGTCGGGATTCGCGACCTCATCGAATCCGAGGACTATCGCAAGAACCGTTCGATTCTGCCGCTGGCGCTCGGTCGCGACACCACCGGCGCTGCCGTCTGCGGTGATCTAACGAAGATGCCTCACCTTCTGATGGCCGGTGCTACGGGCACTGGTAAGTCGGTGGCGCTGAACGCGTACATCATCAGTCTTCTCTACAGCGCGACCCCGCGCGATCTGCGTTTGATCATGGTCGATCCGAAGATGTTGGAACTCTCGCTGTATGAGGGAGTTCCCCACCTTCTGGTTCCAGTGGTCACCGATGTGAAGAAGGCCGCCGCCGCGTTGGCCAACGCTGTGCGCGAGATGGAACGTCGCTTTGCGGTGATGAAGGAACTCAAGGTTCGCAGTCTCGACGACTACAACCGTAAGGTCGCCAAAATGGCGGAAGCCGCGGCCAATGAGCCGGTAGTTGAGGAAGAGCTCGAAGAAGGCGAGGAAGAAGCCATGACGGGGCTTCTGTCGCACGCACCGACGCCAGAGCCGATCGTGCATGAGCACTTGCCGCGCATCGTGGTGATCGTAGACGAATTCGCCGACCTCATGATGACGGTTGGTCGCGAGGTCGAAGCGTCGATCACTCGCTTGGCGCAGAAGGCCCGCGCCGCCGGTATTCACATGATTCTGGCCACACAGCGTCCGTCGGTGGACGTCATCACCGGCTTGATCAAAGCGAACTTTCCCTCGCGAATTTCTTTCAAAGTGACGTCGCGTCCGGATTCACGCACGATTCTTGACTCCGTCGGCGCTGAGCGACTACTCGGAAACGGCGACATGTTGTGGATGGCACCGGCCACTTCGTTCCTACAGCGAATTCACGGCTGTTACGTCGGCGATGAGGCGGTTTCTCAGATCGTTGACCATCTCAAGGAGCAGGGCGATCCCGACTACAAGATGGATCTTCTCGAATCTCCGAGCGACTTGGGGGGTGACGACGATGAACCCGATTTCTTCGACGAACTGTACGACAAGGCCGTCCACCTCGTGACCACCCATGGCCAGGGCTCGACGTCCTGGCTGCAGCGCAAGCTGACAATCGGCTACAACCGTGCTGCCCGCATCATGGAACACATGGAGCGCGAGGGGATTGTGGGGGCAGCCGATGGCGCCAAGCCGCGCAAGGTACTGGCCCGTTCCTACGATGTTGATGAGTGAAGGAAACGCAGAGCTAGCGCGTCCACGTCCCATGCTGCGAGTGATCCTACCGGTCTGCGCCATTTGTGCGTTGGCCGGAATCTTCCTTATCCATGCCGAATATGCGCTAGCCGAGCCGACCATCCCCGCGGTGGTGAACGATCCGCTTAGCTCCGATGAAGCCCGCGAGTTGGTGCCTGAGGGCGCTGCGTCCGCTGCCGATCTCGCTCGCGATGCCGCCGAAGCCGACCGTATCTGGCGGGCCTACGAGGCACGCTGGGCCGCCACAGAGAGCTACGAAGCGGTGTTTCGCCAACATATAGAGATGCCCGGCATGGGCGCTGAAGTCACCAGTACCGGGCGATTCTACTTCGCCAAACCCGACCTTGTTCGCTGGGAGTATACCGAGGGCCCGCCTCAGACCGTGGTTGGAGACGGGCGATGGATCTGGGTCTATCAGCCAGATCTGGAGCAGGTCTACCAGGTCGACTATTCGACCGCGTTTGGCGAGGGCGGGCTGGTTGCGCTGCTGGCGGGTCGCGATGGCCTGGCCGAGCGATATGAGGCGGTGTTGGCGGCTGGCGAAGATGACTCGGTGGTCTTCGATCTCCGCCCGACCAGCGGAAGCGCAGGCTCGATCCGGGTGGCGGTCGATGACGACGATTTCGACCTGCGTACGGTGCAGTTCAAGGATCCTGCCGGCTCGACCACCCGCATGACGTTTGAAGAGGTCTTGCGCAACCAGGGCGTGGCAGCAGACCTGTTTTACTTTACCCCGCCAAAGGGCGTCGATATCATCCGCGACCCCGCTGGCTGAGTTGCATTCAAGTGCTTCGCTGGCGTGATGTCTGCGAAGATTCACAACTCAAGGAGTTCGCCATGCCTTCTTTCGACGTCGTCTCCAAAGTCGACTGGCAAGAAATCGACAATGCGGTCAATCAGGCTTTGAAAGAAGTCACGCAGCGCTACGATTTCAAAGGGTCTGAAACCAAGATCGAAATGATCGACGAAAGTTTCGTCATCAATTCGGCCGACGACTACAAAGTCGAAGCCTGCATCGAGGTGCTTGAGGGCAAGCTTGCCAAACGCGGCGTCCCGCTAGGATCACTGAAGAAGGAAAAGGTTGAGCCCGCCAACGGGGGACGCTCCCGTATCAAAATAGGTGTGCGCTCGGGGTTGGAACCCGACATCGCAAAGAAGATCGTCAAGGACCTGAAGGGACTCAAACTCAAGGTGCAGGCCGCGATTCAGTCCGATTCCATTCGTGTCACTGGCAAGAAGCGCGACGACCTTCAGGATTGCATTGCCGTCCTCAAAGAGGGCGACTGGGGCCAGCCGCTGCAATATGAAAACTTCCGTGACTAGTCCCCCTGTTTGGCCTGCGTTGTGACCGCAGGGAAGAAAATCTACCTGGCGGCTCTGGGTTGTCCGAAGAACCAAGTCGACGGTGAGATCATGCTCGGACGCGCTCGGGCGGAAGGGCACGAGATCGTCGACGACCCGACTCTCGCCGATGTTCTCGTTGTCAACACCTGCGCGTTTATCGCGCAGGCCCGCGAAGAATCGATCAATACCATTCTTGCGCTTGCCGAGTTCAAGGGCGACGGCGGGGCGCGCAAGCTGGTGGTTACCGGCTGCCTGGCCGAACGCTACGGCGAGGAACTGACTCTAGAACTGCCCGAGATCGATGCGATGGTCGGCACCGGTGCGTTGGACTCGTTCACGACGGCAATCGAGGCCGATGGCGGCCAAATGTTTAGGGGCGGTCATCACTACTTGCCGAGCGCGCTGATGGAGCGTCGCATCACCGAAACCGACGGTTCTGCGTACGTTAAGGTCAGCGAGGGCTGTGACCATGAGTGCTCGTTTTGTGTGATTCCGTCTTTCCGTGGACGTCACGAATCACGCCCCATCGAAGACATCGGCCGCGAAGCGGAGAAGCTTGCCGACGCCGGCATTGTTGAAATCAACCTGATCGCTCAGGATCTTTCCGCCTACGGCCGTGATCTCGGACTTCGCGATGGTCTTGCCGAGTTACTGTGGCGACTCGGTCGGGTGGGTGGAATCGAGCGAATTCGGTGTTTCTATCTCTACCCGAGCACGCTCACAGTTTCGGCCCTAGAAGCCATGCGCGACGTCGAAACGGTAGTGCCCTGGATCGACATTCCGCTGCAGCATGCCGACAGCGAAGTGCTGCGCCGCATGCGTCGCGCGCGGGATACCGGCCAGATCGAGCGGATCGTTGAGCGGATCCGCACCGTGCTGCCTGATGCGTATATGCGAAGCTCGTTTATCACCGGCTTCCCCGGCGAAACCGAGGCCGCCTTCGAAAACCTCAAGGCATTCGTGGAACGGACTCGTTTCGACCGCATTGGCGTCTTTACCTACTCTCATGAGGAGGGAAGCGGGGCCTGGGACCTGGACGATCTTGTTTCTGCACAGCTCGCCGAGCGTCGTCGAGATGAGCTGATGGCGCTGCAGGAGCCGATCTCAGCTGATATCCTGGCGCAGGAAGTGGGCCGCAGCCGCCGTGTCCTGGTCTGTGGACAAGACGAAGATAGCAACTGTTTTGGGCGTTCAGAACGGCAAGCGCCCGAGATCGATGGGGTAACGTTTCTGGACGCTTCCCTGCTCGAGCAGCAGGGAAGGACGGTGGAAGTCGAGATCACGGCTTCCGATGGCTACGACCTATTTGCGGGTAAAGTTTGACGGAACTTCCAGAAGACTGCGCTTAGTTGTTGACGAGGACACCAGCCGCACTTAAGTTAGCGCGCCTTTTCGGGTGGGCATCAGGGACGACGAGAATAATCATGAGAAAGCGCGAGCGCGACAAGTTTGAAACCAAGTTACTGGGACTCCGCAAGGTCATCTTGCGTGAGATTCAGGACGACATGAAAGAAGGCCGCGAGGCCGAAGCCGGTGATGGTCGTGACAACTACGACATTGCCAGCGATGAGCGCGATCGTGAGATCAATCTCCTTCTCGGCGATCGTGACCGCAAGAAGCTCAGTCACATAGATGAGGCGCTACAACGTCTGACCGACGGTGAGTACGGAGAGTGCGAGGAGTGTGAAGGCGAGATCGCTCCGGGCCGACTCGAAGCAATGCCGTTTACGCGTTTGTGCGTGACGTGCCAGGAAGAGTCCGAGCAAACCCAGCGGACTATGAGTTCGGGCACCGCAGCGGCCACTCCCAGTCGGGTGCAGGGTGCGGACGTGGACGACGATACCTACTAGGCGACACCGCCCGTCGTCCGCCACAATTTTGGGCGATTCAGTGTTTCCGAAAAAACTAAGATCCGATGCCGAGGCCTGCTGGAAAGCGGGCCTCGCGCGTGTCGGGGCCCGCGAGGCGACACTCCGGGCTTTACAAGATTTTCCCAGCGTGCCCGACCTTATCGTTGCTACCGGCAAGGCGGCGCCGGCGATGGTAGCTGCCGCGGTTGCGCAATTTCCCGGGGTCACGACTCACGTCCTTACGACCGAGGGGACGCCCGGTACCGATCTGGCCGGCGCCCAGATCGCATTCGCAGATCATCCGATCCCGAGCCTGCAAGGTTTCGCGGCTTCACAACACATTTTGGACGCCGTTGCCCGACTCGGCGACGGCCAACACCTGCTCTATCTGGTCTCCGGTGGCAGCTCGTCTTTGTTCGAGGTGCCTGCCGACGACCTTGATCCGCAGGAGGTCATTGAAGCGTACCGGGCGCTGGTCGGCTCAGGGCTGATCATCACGGACATCAACCTTGTGCGTGGAGCGCTTTCGAAGATTAAGGGCGGAGCAGTCGCAGCGGCAGCGGCGCCGGCCACAGTGCATACGCTGGCGATCTCGGATGTGCCCGGCGACGATCCGGCCGTCATCGGTTCGGGCCCAACCGTTGCGCGCGCTTTGGATCTGCGACGACTGGCGATTGTGGCTGAGCGGTTGGGCGCGGCTTTGGCGCCGACGGTGCGAGCGCGAATTCAGGCCGTATTGTCACAGGGGCCCGAGTTGCCGCCGCAGGTGCCCGAATTCGAAAGGCGAAACGACAGCGGCCGGGTTCAGGTGATTGCCAGCGCCACCGATGCGGCTCTTGGTGCGCAAGCTGAAGCGATCGCACGCGGCTATGTCCCGGTTCGACCGGCAGTCGTTCTGGAGGGCGAGGTTTCGGCGGTTCTGGCCGACCTTGCCGCCCAAATCCGGATCTATCGGCGCCGAGCCGGGCGCCATGCGCTGATTCGGGCGGGGGAAACAGTCGTGGCGCTGCCGGCCTCGCCGGCTGAGGTCGGCCGCGGAGGCCGTAACTTGCAATTGGCGCTGTCGCTGGCCGCCAACTTGGCGGGAACACCATGCTGGGCCGCGGCAGTAGCGGGAACCGACGGCGCCGATGGAAACAGCGCGGTGGCCGGGGCTGTTGTGGATGGCGCCACTGCGGCCCGTGTCACCAGCGGCTATGGCTCGCTCCAAGGCGCTCTTGGCGGATTTGATAGCGGCCGGGCGCTGGAGTCGGCGGGCGATCTTTTGGCGACCGGCCCCACCGGCACCAATGTTGGGGACCTCGTGGTCGTGCTAATCGAGGGCGACCCGGGGGGCGCGGTTTCCGAGCAACCATGCTAAGTCCCCGGCCGGTGACGCCCCAGGAAACCCCAGGTATTTGGCTCAGTGAGATCTTTAGCTCTTGGCAGGGCGAAGGACTGCGCAGCGGTGAACGCCATCTTTTTGTCCGCACGGCTGGCTGCAACCTACGCTGCAGTTGGTGCGACACTCCCGAGTCGCTCGTGCGCGTGCCGCAATGCCGTGTGACCGACTCCAGCGGAAATACCCGGCTGCTCGTCAACCCTGTGCCGTTCGATGTCTTAGCCCAGATTGTAGCCGAGGCATGCACGGCCGACCCGGCGTTGTCGATGATCGCCATTACGGGAGGAGAGCCTGTAGTGCAGGCGAAAGCTTTGGCGACCTGGCTCGCCAAATTTCCTCCACCCCGGTTGTGCCTGTTGGAAACCAACGCCGTCGTGACGCGCGATTTGGCAGCGCTTCTGAAGCATATCGCACTGGTTTCGGCTGATCTGAAGCTTCCCTCCAATACCGGCGAAGGCGATTTGTGGACCGAACACCGCGATTTCTTGGTTATCTGTCAGGAGACCGGTACGGCGCTGTACGTAAAGATTCCCGTTGACGCCACAACAGACCTCGATGACGTGCGTCGTGCGGCTGATCTGGTGAGGGTCCTGGCCCCGGCTGCGACCGTTTTCGTACAGCCGCTGACAGAAGTAGATAGTGTGGAGTGGACCGTCGGCGACGATCGCCTCCATGCGTGTGTTGCAGAGATGCGCGCCAGAGCGGTTGATGCGCGCATGGGAATTCAGCTCCACAAATTTCTCGGGGTTCGTTGATATGATTCCGGTTTCTCCTGATCCACTACGCTATCGCGAGGCCGCTTGGGCTCAGCTCGAGCGCGAGACCTTCGATGTTTTGATCATTGGCGGCGGCATTAACGGTGCTGCCGTGGCCCGCGATGCCGTGTTGCGCGGAATGACCGTTGCGTTGGTCGAGCGCGATGATTTCGCGTCGGGGACCAGCAGTAAGTCGTCGAAACTGATCCACGGCGGCGTTCGCTACTTGGAACAAGGCAACATTGGCTTGGTTCTGGAATCCTGTCGTGAGCGCGACCTTTTGCGCACGCGTATCGCGCCACATCTGGTTCGCGCCCAGCGTTTCGTGTTCCCGGTTTACGAGGACGACGGCTTAGGGGTTTGGCAATTACGAGCCGGCTTGTTGGCCTACGATTTGCTGGCCGCCTTCCGCAACGTCGAGATGCACAAGCCGGTAAGCGCCACCGATTTGGCCGAGCTTGAGCCGGCGCTGCTCCAAACCGGGCTTAAGGGCGGTTGTCTGTACTACGACTGTTGGACTGATGACGCTCGGTTGACGATTGAAACAGCGATGGCGGCGCGAACCTATGGGGCGACCCTGTTGAACTACGCCGAAGTGGTTGCCTTCGACAAGGATAGCACTGGCCGCATTGTTGGGGCCGAGGTTCGCGACGGTTTACTGGACCGAACTTGTCAGGTTCGAGCGCGCAGTTTTGTGAACGTGTCTGGGCCCTGGCTGGATCGAGTCCGTACACTGGATGATCCGGGCGCGTCGCCGCGCCTGCGCGTAACCAAGGGCGTCCATGCCATTTTCCCGCGTGAACGGGTGGGCAATCGCGATGCGGTCGTGATCCGCGGAATCGACGACCGCGTGATGTTCGCCATTCCGTGGCAGCAGCACACGTTGGTCGGTACGACCGACACCTACTTTGATGGAGATCCGGCCAACGTCGTGGCCGATCACGAGGACATCGAATACATTCTGGCGGCGGTCAACCGTGCGTTTCCGCAGGCCAATGCGACTGAACGCGACGTGATTAGCACTTTCGCTGGGCTGCGCCCGCTTGTGGCGCCCGAAGAAAGTCGCTCGGAATCCGACGTTAGCCGCGACGATCAAATTTGGGAGAGTGCGGCCGGAGTGATTTCTTTGGGCGGCGGCAAGTTGACGACCCATCGTCATGTTGCCGAGCGAATCGTAGACCGCGTTGCGAAACGGATAGGTAGACGGGTTGGGCGTTGTCGGACGGCGGTCGTTCCGCTGCCGGGTGCTGCTGGGGTGCAACCGGGCGGCGCGATGGAAGAACCTCCTGAGTCGCGAGAGGAACACATTCGTGCCCGCTACGGAGCAAGAGGCGGCGAAGTTTCGGCGTCGTTACGGACGGACGAAACGCTCGGGGGGCGGTTGGTTACAGACCTTCCGGACCTGTTCGCCGAAGTCATTCATGCCATCGATCACGAAATGGCATTCGATATCGATGATATTCTGGAACGGCGACTGCAGGTCGCCCTGCGTAGTCGCGAGCGGGCTGGAGACGTCGTGGTCGCGGTGGCTGAACTGCTCGGCGAGCGTCTCGGTTGGGACGCCGATCGGGTTGCAACTCACGTCGAACGCTACCGCCAAGCGTTGACCGAGGCGGAAGAACGGACCCTCTCGTAAAGGGGAAAAATATTGACTTTGGGTAGGATTCGTCTATATCCCGCTGCCTTGATAACGAATTTCTTTACGTGGAGGGCCTGCTCGCTATGCCTTTGCAGTCCCTAAAAATCGACAAAAAAGCTCTTACCGATGTGGCCACCGAATATGGCATCGGCAAACCCGGCACCGGCTCGCGCGCTGTCCCCGAATGGGGGGGCAAACGATACGTCATCGATGTTGCCAAGCAGCGGTACGAATTGCTGGTGCGCTCGCCGGAAGACGAGTTCGACCTCCGACGAGAACTCGACCTACTGAGTTTTCTCGAGAAGCACGATTTCCCGTCTCCGCGTCCGATGACAGACCGCCGCGGCCGTCAGTTTTTGGAACGCGAAGGCTGTTACCTCGTCGTCTACAAGATGCCGACGGGAACCTTGATCGCCGAGGGTGGTTTTGCTGCTGAGCAAGTTCACTCGATCGGCAAGATGCTCGGCGAGCTGCATATGGTCGGCCGCGGGTACAAAAAAGCGATCGACAATCGCTACGGGTTCGAGCGGATCTTCGAGACCTACGCTGGTGTGCGTCGTCGTATGCCGCACTACTTCAAGAAGATTGTTCGCACGCTCGACGAGGAAATCGAGTATCTCGGGAATTATCTTGAAACCAAGCTTCCCAAGGGCATCATCCACGGCGGGATCCATCGCTGGTCACTGATTATGAACGGCGAAAATTCCGTTTGTCTTTCGGACTTCGATGCCGCCTGTCGCGGCAAGTACATTTACGATTTGGCGACTGCGGTCAACGCCCTTTGTTTCCGCGAAGGTTCCTACGACCTAGAGCGTTTCGAAGCGTTGATGGCGGGATACGAATCGCTACGAACCCTTTCGTTGGCCGAGTGGGATTCTTTTCCGAACGAGCTTCGCTTCGCCGCGTTGCGCTTTGCGATTATCCGACTTGCTGGTTTCTTCGAGGCCCAAGAAGAAGAGCGCACGCGCATCAACGATGATTTTCGCTTTTACCTTGAGCGGTTGCGTGTCCTGCGTCGCGAAGAAGAAGGCGGGATGGACAAGCTTCTGATGGCGATGGCTACAGGCTACGACTACCGCAAGTATCAGCGAGTGAAGTCGGGCGAGTTCGAAGCCGCAGAAAGTGCTGCCGCGTCTGCTGCTGCTGCCGAAGCCTCGGCTGCTACTGGGGAAGCCGTAGTTGCCGAGGAACCTGCAACTGCTGGGGAACCCGCAACCGCCGAAGACACTCCGGCTCCGAGTCCGGAAAAAGAGGAGTAGATCCTAGTGATCGAGACCGCTGTCCGCGACATTCTTGACTCGCTTGGGGAAGACCCCGACCGCGAGGGGCTGCTCAAGACCCCAGCGCGGGTAGATCGAGCTCTGCGCTATTTGACGAAAGGGTATTCGGAAGATCCTCGCGCGGTGATCGGCGATGCGATGTTCACCGAGGAATACTCGGAGATGATCATCGTTCGCGACATCGATTTTTACTCGATGTGCGAGCACCACATGCTTCCGTTCTTCGGCCGCGCGCACGTTGCCTACATCCCCGAGAAAAAAATCGTGGGCATTTCGAAAATCGCTCGGATGGTCGAGTGTTACGCGCGTCGCCTACAGGTCCAGGAACGCATGACCGCTCAGGTCGCTGGCACACTTGAAGAGGTTCTGGGCGCTCGCGGGGTTGGTGTGGTCGTTCAGGCCGAGCACATGTGTATGCGTATGCGCGGGGTCGAGAAACAAAACTCTAAGGTTGTTACCAGCGCTTTGCTGGGAGTCTTCCGTGAGGTCAATACGCGAGCCGAGTTCATGAACCTGATTCGCTGAGAGCACTTCTGCCGCGCGACCGCTTCCTTGCCGCCGTGGGTGCGGCGTCTAAAATGCTGCCCACCACGGGCGCCCCGGCGCCTGCGGGGTTTCAACGGCGACTTCGTACTTCTCAAGCAGTGTGCCATCAGCTTGGTGCAATCGGGCTACGGCCTTGGCGTGATCGGTAATCGCCTGAACCTCTGCAGCTAAGCCTTCGGCGAGCCGGGTCTGAAAATCCAAAACATCTTTGGTTGTCACCGCGCCGAGCTCATAGCGACGCTGCTGATTGTGAAGATTCTGCTCGGCGAGTTCGCGTGCCAGGCGCGATGCTCCAACCCGTTCATAGGCCGAAGACACATCGGCTAAGGCCCTCTCTATTTCCAGGGCGACGTCCGAGACGGTCTGCTCGAGCTGGCGAGCGGATCGCCGAATCGAGATCACCGCTTTGGCGTGCTCCGCTTTGGCAGCGGCGTTGGCCAGCGGCATTTCCAGCTCAAGTCCAAAGACAGCCTGGTTGAAGTCCCCGCTCCCCAGAGCGTCGAGAGAGTCACCGTAGTCGCCGTCAAAAGGAGAAAGGACGACCGTGTCTTCTTCGCCCTGCGTGCCTTCAACAATTGTGGGGTTACGCGTTTTTCCGGCCAACCCGGCCAACCCGTAGCGCGCGATCAATGTGAGTTCGGGGAGTTTGCCGCGACGCGCCTGGGATTCTTCGGCATGAGCGGTATCAAGGTCCAGGGCGGCGGCATGAATCTCTGGCCGACGTTGGACAGCGGCCTCCAAGATGGTTTCGCGATTCAGCTCAAGCGCTTCCACTTGGTAGTTGTCGATTGGGGCGATGCGGCGAGGAGCCCCTGACCCGTTGGCGTCGAGCATGACCCTGTATTGAAGCTGTCGCTCGGCCACTTCGAGTCGGTTGCGCGCTCGCAGGACGAGTTCCTGTCGGCCGGCAGCGTCGGCGTCGGCCTCTTGTACCGCTACGGGCGGGAGCACGCCGACATCGACCCCGGTGCGTGCCTCGCGTACCAATTCACGTGCCAATTCCAACGACCTCTGCTCAACGCGAAGCTCGGCTTTGGCGAGAACGGTTTCCCAGTACGCTTCGATCACCTCGCCGACGAAGGCGGAGAGTTCGGCCTCGAAGTCGGCGATGGCGCGCGCTGAATCCTGGCGCGCGACGATCACCGCGGTGCGTTCTTGGATACCGGCGAAGTTGCGCAGCAACGGTTGTTCGATGCCCAGCCTCAGCGCCGGTGTGAACTCAGGGGTGTGGCGTGTGAACTGGGAGTTGTTCTCGGTGCGGACGTTTTCCCAGATAATTCCAAGGCGTCCACCGGTGATCAGCGTCTTGGCAAGTCCCAGCTCCCCGGTCTGCGACTTTTCTTTGAATGTCGACTGCGACGGCCCCGCCGTGAGATCGCTGACGGCGGGAAAGGTCACGTCGCTGGCCTCCAGGCGCACACTCAAAGATGGGTCGTAAGCGGCCAGCGCCGTCAGCACATTCTGAGAGACCAGCGCTGGGACCTCAGCTTGTGCGCGAATCCCCGGGTTGTTTTCGACGGCGATGCGCACGGCCTCCCACACTCCAAGCGGAACGGGGGGTGCCTCGGGCTGGGCGGCCCGGGCTGAAAGCCGACGCAGAATCGCGCTGGCACGTTCCGAAGAAAGTCCAGAAGTGGGTGCGGCTCGGTCGGCCACAGCGGGGGGCGCCACAAATACAGTCAGGGCGAACAAGCCCACTGCGCAGATCCACGGTCGCTGCCGCGATCTTCGATCGGTACTGCCAGATTTCAAGACATCGGTGTGGTTTTGTTTCATCGGCCTATTGTCTCGCCGCCAAGTTTGGCCAAGTCCGTATTATCGCGAGCTTTCCGACGCCTCGGGGCCTCTGCCGCGCTGCGGCAGAGTTGTTGACATCGAGGCAAAGTAGCAATACGAACCCGCTACGGGATCGCTCCTGAGGCCCGTAGCCCTTTGTACCGGGCAACCCTCTGGCACGTTCCACCCTGAGGCCGACCCCGGAATGCTCAAACGATACCTTCTTGCGCCTGGTCCTACGCCGGTCCCGCACGAGGCCTTGCTGGCCATGGCCGCACCGGTGGTTCACCACCGAACGCCCCGCTTTGGCGAGATTTTCGAATCGACCTCGCGGCGCGCTGGCGAATTGTTTGGCACCAAGCAGCCCGTACTCATGCTGTCTTGCAGCGGCACGGGGGGAATGGAAGCGGCCGTCACGAACACGCTTAGCCCCGGTGACAAGGTCATCGTGGTTGTGGCTGGAAAGTTTGGCGAGCGATGGGCCAAGATCGCCGAAAGCTTCGATTTGTCGGTTGTCGAGGTTGAGGCGCAGTGGGGAAGTGCCGTGGAAACGGCGGCGGTCGAACAAGCGATGGCGGAACATCCCGACGCCCGCGCTTTGTTCGTGCAGCACAGTGAGACGTCAACAACCGCGTTACATCCGGTTGCAGAGTTGGCAGCACTGACGCGAGAGCGCGACTGCCTGCTAGTGGTTGACGGGATCACGTCTGTTGGGGTGTTCGACTGCCCGATGGACGAAATGGGAATTGATGTTTTGGTAACCGGGTCCCAGAAGGGACTCATGTTGCCACCAGGCTTGGCCCTAATCGCACTGAGCGAGAAAGCCTGGAGTTTCCAAGCCAAGGCACGATTGCCGCGCTACTATTTCGACTTAGCGAAACAGCGCGCGGCGGCAGAGAAACGCGGAACGGCCTACACGCCGCCGATCTCTTTGGTGCTCGGCTTGAACAGCGTCTTTGACGTTGTCGAGGAATCCGGCGGATGGCCGGAAGCGTATCGGCGTCACGATATCCTCTCCCGCGCGACGCGCGCTGGGGTCGAGGCTGCGGGTTTGTGCCTTTTGGCGCCGACCTGCCCAAGCCCGGCCGCTACTGGCGTGTGGATGCCCGAGGGTATTGATGGCGGCAGTTTCACCAAGTATCTCCGCGATGTGATGGGAGTCACGATCGCGGGAGGACAGGGCAAATTGGCTGGCCGGATCTTCCGGATTGGTCATATCGGCTATGCCGACACCTTCGACGTTCTTACTGCGCTTGCCGCAGTGGAACTTGCCCTGGCCAAGTTCGGACACTCGGTCGAATTCGGCGCTGGCATTGCTGCCGCGCAATCAATTCTGGCCGAGATGTACGAGGAGCCCGCATAGAAGTGTCAGTTAAGGTTCTCGTTTCAGACAAGTTGGCCCCTGTGGGGTTGGCGATTCTTGAGGCAGCGCAGGGACTCGAAGTTACGAGTCTCCCAGGTCTGTCTCCTTCCGAATTACTCGACGTGATCGGCGAATACGACGGTCTCGTGATTCGCAGTGGTACACGTGTAACTGCTGAACTCATCGAGCGAGCTGAGCGACTGCGTGTCATAGGGCGCGCCGGAATCGGTGTGGACAACGTTGACGTTGAGGCTGCTAGCAAGCGCGGCGTCGTGGTCATGAACACGCCGGGTGGAAACAACGTTACGACCGCCGAGCACGCGATTTCGATGATGCTGGCAGTGGCGCGCCATATCCCGCAGGCAAACGCTTCGTTGCGAGCCGGCAAATGGGAGCGCAGCGCCTTCGTCGGAACCGAGGTGTCGGGCAAGACGCTGGGCGTGGTTGGAGTCGGCAATATTGGTTCGATCGTAGCAGACCGTGCAAAGGGGCTGACGATGCATGTCATCGCGTTCGACCCGTTCCTGACGCCCGACGCTGCCGCGCGGCTGGGCATTGAACTGGTGTCACTGGAAGAGCTATATGCGCGCTCCGACTTTATCAGCGTGCACACGCCGTTGACTCAGGAGACGCGCGGATTAATCGGCAGAAACTCGTTCACCCGTATGAAGAAAGGTGTTCGTGTCGTGAACTGTGCGCGTGGCGGAATTGTCGACGAGGCAGCGTTGTTGGACGCCCTGGAGTCCGGACAAGTAGCTGGTGCGGCGCTTGACGTCTTTGCTTCGGAGCCGCCGGCCCCGGACTCTGCGCTCATCGCACATCCCGCGGTCGTTGCGACGCCTCATCTTGGTGCCAGCACCGGAGAAGCGCAGCTCAACGTCGCCATCGCGGTGGCCGAGCAAGTACGCGACTTCCTGCTCGCGGACGAAGTTCGCAACGCAATCAATATGCCGTCGGTTTCGCAGGAAGCTGCGGGTGCTTTGGCGCCTTACATTCTCTTGGCCGAACGCTTAGGAAAGTTTCAGTCGCAGTTGTCTGACGGAGCCCCTTCCGAGATCACAGTCGAGTTCCGCGGCGAGGTTGCCGATTTGGACTGCCGCCCTTTGACCTCAGCTGTGCTCAAAGGCTTGCTCTCCGGCGTTCTCGACGTTCCGGTCAATGCGGTCAACGCCCCATATCTGGCCAAGGAGCGCGGCGTGAAGGTCGTAGAGATGCGTGATCAAGACGCAACCAGTTTCGCCAGCTCGATACGGGTTACGTTCAACGGCGGGGGTGGCGCGGATCTTATCGAAGGTGCCGTGTTTGACGGCCACATCGTAAGGGTCGTGCGCTTCAATGACTTCTTCCTTGAGACCGTGCCGGAGGGGAATATTCTCGTCCTTCACAACCGGGACGTCCCTGGCGTTGTCGGTAGTGTCGGTTGCTTCCTGGGAGAACAGGGCGTCAACATCGGCGGTTTTGTTCTTGGCCGCGTAGGCGGGGAAGCCGTTTCTTTCGTCCATATGGACTCGCCGTTGGCCCCTGAGCAACTCGAATCCTTGCGTCAAGTTGCTGGCATCACCAGCGCGCAGATGGTGTCGCTTTAGGCCCCCGCTATGAGCGTGCGCGCAAACAGTGTAGCCGTCATCGGCCTTCAATGGGGCGATGAGGGGAAAGGGAAAATTGTCGATTTGTTGGCATCCGAAGCCGACGTCGTCGTTCGTTACCAGGGTGGAAACAATGCGGGCCACACGCTTGTGGTCGACGGTGTCCAAACCGTCTTGCACGTAGTTCCGTCAGGGGCTTTGCATCGAGGGAAAGTTTGCGTGGTCGGTGGCGGTGTCGTCATTGACCCCAACGCTTTGGCCTCGGAACTCGATGCCTTGCAGGCGCGTGGCTATCTTACAGAAGAGGGATCGCTACTGGTCTCCCAGGAAGCCCACCTGATTCTTCCGTACCACAAGGCGGTCGATCAGGGCCGCGAGCGGGCTCGCGGCAAAGGGAAAATCGGAACCACGGGCCGTGGCATCGGTCCGGCCTACGAAGACAAAGTTGCCCGGCGCGGAATTCGAATGGCTGATCTGGCCGATCTCGATGCCTTCCGGGCGGCGTTGCGCAAGAATCTCGAAGAATCCAATGCCTACCTCGAGGCCATGCTCGGCGAGAAAGTCTTGGATTTTGACAAAACGTTCGCTGAAGTCGAGGCTGCGGCAGCTCGCTTGGCGCCGCTTGTCTGCGACACATCGGCCTGGTTGCACAACGCCATTCGTGGCGGAAAGCGTGTGCTCTTCGAGGGCGCGCAGGGTGTGATGCTCGACGTTGACCACGGCACCTACCCGTTTGTGACCTCGTCGAATACAGGCTCCGGCTCGATCGCAACCGGTGCTGGGATTGGCCCCAAACAAGTAGGTAACGTCGTCGGGATCACTAAGGCGTATTCCACGCGAGTAGGCAGTGGCCCGTTCCCAACAGAACTCGACAACGCCGTGAGTGAGCACCTTCGAAAAGAAGGTGGTGAGTTTGGCGCAACCACCGGCCGTCCGCGTCGGTGCGGGTGGTTCGATGCGATGGTGGTCCGCAAATCGGTGCGACTGTGTGGTGTGGATGCCCTTGCGCTTACCAAGCTCGACGTACTGTCGGGTCTGGACTCCCTGAGCATTTGTACCGGCTACGAGCTTGATGGGCGGGCAATCGAAAACCTGCCGCCTCGTTCGGAAGATCTTGACCGAGTCGAACCTGTTTACGAGGAAGTCGAGGGTTGGACAGACGACCTGACTGGAATCCGTTCGCGGGCTGAACTTCCGCCGGCTGCCGAGCGTTACGTAGCGCGTTTGGAAGAGCTGGTGGAGACGCACGTGGGCATTCTTTCAACAGGTCCGGGCCGTGAACAGACCGTGATCATCGATCCGCCCTTTGGCGGCGACGCTTAGTAGGCAGCCGCCACACCTCCCTTGCGAGGGTCGGAGCTGGCGCGTACGCGTCGCTTCGACCCTTGGCCAATTACTTCGACCGCCTGTACCGAACCTTGCTTGGGCCACTCTGTAATCGAGTGCCCCAGACGCTCCAGGCTCGCGCGCACTACAGCCGAAATTCCAGATTCTACCCTCAAGATGTCGGGACGCCACTGGTGGTGAATGCGAGGCGCGGCCACTGCTTCTTCGACGCTCAGGTCGAACACCAACATCGCCAGCAACGTTTGCAGCGTAGACGTGATGATCAGCGGTCCACCCGATGCGCCGGCCACGACGCGTACCCGTCCGTCTCGCACGGCGATCGTAGGCGACATGCTGGACAGCGGGCGCTTGCGTGATCCTACGGCGTTGGCCTCTGATCCAACCAAGCCAAACGCGTTGGGAACACCCGGCTGGAGGCTGAAGTCGTCCATCGTGTTGTTCAACAGGATGTCGCGCCCTGGAACCGCGAGTTTCGCGCCAAAGCCGGTGTTGACCGAAGTTGTAGCCGCGACGGCATTCCCCGCTGCGTCGACAACCGAGATATGGGTCGTGCCGGCGTCTACTGGAGAATCGGTGCGCCCCCACCGATCGGCCGGTGCTACGCTTGAAGACCGGATGCCGGAGCGAATCTCGTTGATGTGCTTGGGGCCCAACAGCCGTTGGATGGGGACGTAGGTGTACTTCGGGTCGCCGTACCACAGCGCACGATCGGCAAAGACGGCTTTGAGCGTTTCGGCGACAAGATGTTGGTAGCTTGCACTGCCGTGACCGAGTGCGCGTAGGTCGTAGCCGCCAAGCACGGCCAGGGCTGCGGCGATTGTGCCTCCGCCGGAACTGGGTGGTGGCATTCCGAAAAGGCGGTGGCCAGCAAACCGAGAGACGAGCGGTTCTCTTAGGACCACTTCGTAACCTTCCAAGTCGCGTTGCCTCATCTTTCCGCCAGCGCCCAACACGGCGTTGGCGATATCGCGACTGATCTCACCCGAGTAGAACGGCTGCGCGCCGTGCTCCGCAAAAACTTTCAGGGTCGCGGCCAAGTTCGGACGCCGAAGAATTTCGCCTTCGAGCATCGGGGTTCCGTCTTTGTGCAGAAACACCCGAGCCAATTCTGCATTCGCAGCCAAGCCCTCTTGCGACCGGGCGATCATGCGCGCTAGGTGGCTTTGAACGGCGAAGCCTTGGTCGGCCAACCGAATTGCGGGAGCGCTGACTGCGGCAATCGACATCGTCCCCCAACGTTCCAGCGCCACTTCCATCCCGCGCGGTTCGCCGGGAACTCCGACTGCCAGTCCACCGCGCTTGCTTGCCTGCGTGTCGGCCTTCCCGTTGCGAATGTAGAGGTCTCGATGAGCCGATAGCGGAGCCGATTCCCGATAGTCCAAAACATGGGCGGTCCCCGGATCGGCGATCCAAACCGTCATGAAGCCGCCGCCGCCCAATCCGCTCGAAGACGGGTTGACGACGCCGGTCACCAAGATCGCTGCGACGGCCGCATCGATCGCGTTGCCTCCCGCTTGCAGAATTTCGATGCCAGCCTGTGACGCCAGTGAGTGTTCGGCTGCTACAGCCCCATGGGTGCCTGTGGCGACCCCACAGAGCCCTGGGGTGGCCTGGCCAACCAGGCCAACAGCAGTAATCATTGCGAAAACGAGGCGGGTCGAGAGCGTGGCGAAACCGAGAATGGGCATGGTTGAGGTGGTAAGCGCCATGCTTCCGATTTGCAAGACCTCGCCTCGGCGCATAAACGGCGCGAACCCCTGTCATGAAGCGTAGCGACGATTCAGAAAAGCAGTTCTATCTGAACAGTTTCCGCCACCGCGGGATTCTGGTGCAGGCTGACAACGCCCGAACCTTGGCTCCAGCTAAGCCGGTGCTGGCCGAATTGGTCTCAAATCCAACCATGGTGCTGGTTGTCGCGGCCGGCGGTGTGGGCCGCCGCGCCTTGCCCATGGCGGCTGCGGACGCCCGGCGGGACGGCGATCGCACAGCCCAGCTCACGGCTCGATTACTGGCCGAGGGAAAGGCCGAAGTGCGGCGTTCCCCGCGTCTACGGGGGGCCAGCGCGGTGGCCTTTTCGGCGGCATTGGCCGAGCGCCTCGGTATTGCCAAAATTGTCATTGTGGATCCGCGGGGCGGCATCCCCGGTCACCAGGGCCGTTTGGGGTTCGTTACAGCCGGAAAATTGGGACGGATGGTGCGCTCCGGGGCGAATCTTGGAGATTGGACCGTCGAAGAACTGGAAGCAATGGTCCAGGTTGTCCGCAGCGGCGTCGGTTCGGTGAATCTCGTTGAGCCGGGCGCGTTGGCGACAGAGCTCTTTACTTATGAAGGCGCGGGCACGCTCATCACGGCCGCGGACTATTGCCGCGTCGACACCTTGGGGCTCGACGATTTTCACGAGGCCGCCCGCCTTTTGGCTCGCGGAGAACGGGAGGGGTTTCTGCTCGGCCGTGACGAGGAGGCTCGAGCGCGCCTGCTGCTCTGCGGCTATGGTGCCTGGTTCGAAGGCGGCCGGTTGGCCGGTGTGGCCGGTCTAGAAACGGAACGGTATCGACGGTCTCGGGTTGGGGAAGTCGTGGGTCTTTACACAATCACCCGGTTTCAGGGGGAGGGTGTGGGGGTTCGGCTCATCGACCATTTGGCCGCAGAAGCCCGAAATCGGGGCCTGCGAGCCCTGTTTGCCTGTACGCGCAACACCCGGGCGGCAAGTTTTTTCACTCGCAACGGGTTCGAGGCAGTCGATGATTCCAAAGCTCC
>JBLFWR010000026.1:0-30241 GCA_047611725.1 Binatia bacterium
TCAACCCGTGTGCCAGTGACGAGGCTCTGAAAGAAGCCAGTGACGCGTTCTCCAACCGACAGATCGAACGACTGTGGGTTGTCGGGTCCAATGATGTTACGGCCAGGCTGATTGAAGACAGCTATCGGCGTTTATTGACCATACTGGATGCCCGCATTGTCGAATCGCGCTTCGTTCTGGGCGCGCGTCCGTCGGCATGCGACTTTGCGATTTACGGGCAGCTCACACAGCTGGCCGGTTTTGACCCAACGCCGAGTGCCGTCGCCCTTGCCGAGGCCCCCCGGGTCAGCGCGTGGACTGATCTTGTCGATGATCTGTCGGGAGTTGCGTGCAGCGACGGCGAATGGATCGACGTCTCGTCGACGCCCGATACAGTCACCGCGTTATTCGCAGAAATCGGGCGCGTGTACGTGCCCTTCTTGTTGGCGAATGCGAACGCTGTGGCCGCGGGGAAGAAAAGTTTGAGCTGCCAGATAGACGGGCTCACTTGGAAACAAACGCCGGTACGCTACCAAGCCAAGTGCCTGCTCGTGTTGCGCGCGGGCTACGAAGGGCTTGAGCCTGACGCACGAGAAACCGTCGATCGCGTTTTAGGTGGTAGTGGTTGCGAACCGTTGTTCGCGTAGGCAAGCGAACAACGGGCGCGACGACCGCACCCGTTTGTCCGACTACCGGTTGTCGTTCTTAGGAAGTTCGCTAGTTCTTTAGCTAGTTAGCTAGTTAGCTAGCTTCGAGGGCCTGCAGGCGGTCGTCCACGGCCTGACGACGATCATCGCCGAGGTCCTGTTCCAACAGCTTGCGTAAAGACTCAATCGCGACTGCGGTGTTGCCAAGGCGTTCAGCAACACGCGAGCGGGCTTGCAACGCTTCAACGCGGTACGGACCGTCGATCTCCGAAGCTTCAGCATAAGCGGTCAGAGCTTCATCGGTCTTGTCGAGCTGTACCAGGGCAAAGGCACGGCCAACCATTGCGGCTTGGCGCAAGTAGTCGGTGGGCGCATTGTCAATGGCCGACTCGTAGTCAGACAGGGCCAAAGCATATTCGCCCTGCTCGCTGTGAACACGTGCTCGGTACAGTACCGCTAGCTCGCTGTAAGTCCCTTCATCGCGGTCGGCTAGATTCGTCAATCCAACCACCGCGGCCGAGGGGCTGTCGTATTGGATATTGGAAACAGCCCTGGCGAAGGCAGATGCCGTGACGTCGCGCGAATGTGCGACGTAGCTGATGCCCGCGCTGATCAGGACTGCTAAGCCCATCAGTGCGCCGACCCCAGCCAGCACTACCGAGCGATGTTCCTGAATGTAGGTTGTGACCGCGCCGAGTTGCTCCTGCACCGCATCGGGTGAGCGCAACTGTTTACGATCGAACTTCTCCTTAGTGGCCATAACCGGCCCTTTTTAGAGAGAAACTGCGGCGAAGGCCAGCGGCTAGCCTTCTACATCTTGTACTTGAAGTCGTGGGGGGCGAGCTTGTCGAGAATGTCGCCCCACTCTTCTGGAGCGACGTCGGATAGATCGGGGGTTTCGCTGAGGTCGGCGTTGGCGACGGGCGCTGAGTGTTCGTCGGCCCGAAGCTCAGCGGCTCCCGCCGATGCGTCCAGGACCGCCTGGGCAACGAAAATCGGACATTCGATCCGCATCGCCAGGGAAATGGCGTCGCTGGGCCGACAATCGATCGTACGGGCCTCGCCAGCCACCATGAGGTGGATCAATGCGTAAAACGTGTTGTCACGCAGCTCGGTGACCTCGACCCGTGAAACGGTCGCCCCGGTCTCTTGGATCAGGGTACGCAGAAGATCGTGGGTCATGGGGCGCGCCATGGAGACGCCCTCAAGCTGGGCTGCCAGCGAAGTGGCCTCCAGCATCCCGACCCAAATCGGTAGCGTGATTTTGTCGGATTCGTCCTTTAACAGAATGACCGGGGTTTTGGTCATGGGGTCGAGGGCGATCCCATCGACACTCATCGGGATGAAAGACGTGTCACTCATAAGCCGGGCGATTTTGGCCCCGGCCAGCGGGGCGGTCAACCCTAAATGCGGTCAGTAATGTACGCCCTAAGACGCGATGAGCAGGTCTACTACCTTGTAGAGCTGCCGCAAGTTACGACATTCCTCAACGACATCGCAGTGTTTGCGATACAGGTTCATCTCCGAATCGCCGAAGCCCCACGTTGACGAGTTTTCGGGGTTCAGCCACAGAACTTGCTTCGCCCTCTCTTGGATGTCGCGCAGAACCCACTCGTTGGCGGCGTTATAGTTGTTGCGAGCGTCCCCAAGAATGATCACCGTCGTGCGACTGTCGATCACGTCGAGATGGTTTTCGTGGAACTGCTTGAAGGCTTTTCCGAAATCCGAATGCGCGTAGACGTTTACAACATCGCCGTTGATCGCTTTGTTGATCGCGCCTTGAATCTCGTTGTCCTTGAAAAGCTTCGTGACTTCGGCGAGGTCGGCCACGAACACGTAGCTGCGCACACGCGAATAAAGATCCTGTAACGAGTGCACGAATTGCAACATGAACCGCGAAACGTTGCGGACCGAGTCCGACACGTCGCACAAGATGATCACTTGTGGTCGTTCTTTTTTCTTAACGTCGAACCGAATCTTGAAAGGGATGCCGCCGTATTCCATCGAACTGCGCAGCGTGCGGCGCACGTCCAGGCGTCCTCGTTTAGCGTGACGATGTCGTACCGCCATGATGTTCTTCAGTCGCCGTGCCAGCGCCGCGACCGCGTCGCGCATCTTCTTGATCTCAGCCGGCGACAGGTAGTAGAAGCTCTTTTCTAAGAGCCTGTCGTGTTCCTTTTCTCGCTCTTCACCGCGTTCGGCCTGGTCGCGGTCAAGTTTGAGCAGCCCCTTGAGCATCTCGGCAAGATCTTTGGCTCGCTGGGCCATGTAGTCGCGAAGCTGCTCGCGCTCGGCTTCTCCAATGCCGGACTGTTCGGCCGCATTCATGAGACTCTCTATGTCTGCGCCTAGATCGCCGGCACCGGCCATCTCCATGAGTTCGCGGGTCATACCCGGCGGAACGTAGTTGGTTTGAACGTTGGGGAGCTTGCCCGCTTCCATTAGCTCTCTGAGCATCTGCTCAAGCGCACCGCGGTCTTGCATCATCAAGGCGCGGGTCAGTTCAGAGATCTCGTTCTCATCCATCTTGCCGAGAAGATTTTCGAGGTTCTCCATCAAGGCGCGCATTTGCTCTTCGGTCATCTCGCCGGGTGGTGTCCCGCCGGAACCAGACTCGCCGACCAAGTCCGAAATGCCTGAGAAGTAGGAATCGAAAAGCGTGTCGAAGGTAGCGAGGTCGGCGTTGCGTTTGACCATCGCCGCCCGCAACGCGTTCTTGAACGTCGTTCGGTCGGTTAGGCCAGCTACGTCGGTTGCGCGAAGCGCATCTAGGGTTTCAGCGGTTGAAACCCGGATACCATTGCGTCGGAGCACGCCGACGAACGCGACGAGGCGTGCTTCCATTGAGCTGCCGCCAGGGGACACCTGATGCCTCAGTGAAGGAGGTCTTCGCCGCCAGCGGGCCCGCCTTCGGAGTCGCTCTTGGAATCGACGGTGGAGTCGACGGTGGAGTCGGTGGCCGATGCAGCCGCCTTGGCTTCAGCCTTTTTCTTGTCGAGGAATACGGTGAGTTCCTTTTCTGTTTTCTTGAGATCGCCTTCGTACTTGGCGATCGTCGAGAGAGTATCGCGAACGACCTCGTCGTCGAGTCCTTCGGCGTTCATGATCACAAGCGCACGCGCCCAATCCAGCGTCTCCGAAATGCTCGGCTGCTTTTTCATGTCTAGCGCGCGCAGGGCCTGAATGAGTTCGGTAATTTCTCTTGCGAGAACATCGGACGCCTCGGGAACCTTGAGATTGACAATTCTCATTTCAAGTTCCGGACTTGGGAAGTCGATGTACAAGTGCAAGCAGCGTCGCTTAAGGGCGTCGGACATTTCGCGGGCGTTGTTGCTGGTCAGTACAACTACCGGGATCTGCTTGGCTACGATGGTGCCGATTTCAGGCACGGTAACCTGGAAGTCACTGAGAATTTCCAGCAAGAACGCTTCGAAGTCCGGGTCAGCCTTGTCGATTTCGTCGATCAGCAGAACCGTGCGCTCTTCGTTGGTGATCGCCTTAAGTAGCGGCCGCGGCAGAATGAAGCGGTTCGAAAAGAACACATCGTCCTGTTCGGTGATGCGATCGACGGCCTCGGCCAACGTCGCGGCCCCGGCAGTGATCTCCGAGATCTTGTCCTTGAGGATTTGGGTATAGAGCAGCTGCTTGGCGTATTCCCATTCGTACAGCGCCTTGGACTCGTCGATGCCCTCGTAGCACTGCATGCGAATCAAGGGCGCGCCCAGAGTGGCAGCCACAACCTTGGCGAGCTCGGTCTTGCCGACGCCTGCGGGACCTTCCACGAGTATCGGTTTGCCGAGCCGGGTGGCTAGGTAAACTACCGTCGCGATGTTGTTGTCGCAGATGTAATTCTGCTCGGCGAGCCGGTCTCGGACATCGTCGATAGAACTGAATGCGTCGCTTGAAGAACTCACGTCTACCTCGCTGGAATGGCGCTTTGTTGCAGCCGTCGTGGGCAATGGGAAGCGGAAGTTAACACGCGAATAGTTGCAAGACAATGCAACTCGGCGCCGTCGGCACCCAACTCCGACCGACGAACTTCAGCCGGGGGCACGGCGACGCTAAGGTCTTCAGGAAGGTCTCCAGGCTCATGTGCACTTTAGCCGTCTATCACAGCGTCAGCGGGCGCTGGCCCCTTATCGTCGCCGCCAACCGCGATGAGTTTTACGCCCGCGCCACAGCCGCGCCCACTTCACTGCAAGCCCCGTTCGGCGTCTTGGCTGGCCGTGATCTAGAGGCTGGCGGCACGTGGCTTGGGCTGGCCAAACAGGAGCGTCCTTTTGTCGTGGCCGTCCTGAATCGCCGTGAGCCCGACGGGCCGGCGGCGGCCACCGTTGCCGGACAGCGATCTCGGGGCTTGTTGTGCTCCGATTTGCTGGAGGCTGAAGATTTTGATGCCGCTCTTACGCGCCTGGATGCAATGGATGTCCGGGCCTACGCCGGCTTCAACCTGTTGCTGGCTGAACCCGGCCGAGCGTTGGTACTTGATAATCGAAATGACAATCGAGCCGACAATCGAGCTATCGCGTGGCGCACGACACTTGATCCAGGACTCGCGGTGCTGACGAATTTGAACCTGAACGATCCTCGGTGTCCGCGTTTGGCGGGCGCCGTCGGTACCTTCGAGTCTGCACTGCCGCTCGTACAGTCGGATCCGTCGGCTGACGTCCTGGCGGCAACGTTGGGCGGTTTGCTAGGAAATCATCAGGTCACCGACAGCAATGTCGACTCGGGACCGTTTGCGCGTCTGTGTGTCCATGTCGATGGGTACGGAACGCGTTCGGCTTCGATGATCGCGGTCGCCGATGACGGCGAAGGGGCCTACTTCCACGGTGATGGCCCCCCGTGTCGAACGCCATTGGTGCGGGTGCTTTGAAAATCCAACCGGGCGATTGCAGTCAGGGCTGTACGCTATTTTGGTAGTAGGTAAGACCGCGCAGAACATAGCCTGAACCGGAAACGAAACTGGCAATCGTCGTCGTGAAAAAGACCGCGTTCAACGCAAACGGCGACACCGTCCACCAACCCGCCAACCCAAAAAGAACCAGCGTGATCGACAGTAGTTGGGTAAACGTTGTGAGTTTGCCCGCGATCGACGGCGCCATCTCCATCGGTTTTCCAACAACCGCAGCGGTCATCAGGTAGCCGCCCAGGATGAGTACATCGCGGGTCAACACGACGATCATCAGGGTTTGCGGCATTGCGCCAAGAATCGTCAACGCGATGAATGCGCTGATCACCAATAGTTTGTCTGCCAGCGGGTCGAGATGGGCACCAATTTCGGTGCGCATGTCGTACATGCGAGCGATCAGGCCATCGACGCCGTCGGTTACGCCGGCGGCAATGAACACCACGAGCGCCGCTTGGTGTTCGCCCTCAACCAGTAAAGATAGGAACAGCGGGACTGCGAGAATGCGCAGTAGAGTTAGTGTGTTCGGGATATTGAGCACGAGTGATTCTTACGCTTGCCGCAGTTCGTAGCCCTCAGCCGATACCATGCGTCGAAGGCGCCCTGCGGCTTTGCGGCTCGCCCGGATCACGACCCGAGTACTGCTGTCGCCGTCGGCTTCTTCTAGTACCTGTGCATTGCGATACAACCAAGCCCGCGTTTTTCCGTCTGCGTGTGGGATCTCGACGACCAACCGTTCTTCCAAATGTTCGAGATTGGCAACGATGGCCGTCAGTAGGTGCTCGACGCCCTGCCCCGTCGCTGCGGAAACTGAAACGCAGCCGTGAGGGGCCGGTGCGGCATCGGGCAGATCGCATTTGTTGTAGACGATGATCGTCGGTCGCTCGTCGGCCCCCAATTCCTTGAGGATCTCGCGTACGACCTCTATTCGGGCCTCGAACTCGGGGTGAGCCGCGTCTACCACATGAAGGAGAAGGTCGGCTCCGGTGGCCTGTTCGAGAGTCCCCTTGAACGCTTCAACCAATTCATGGGGGAGCTTGGCCACGAAGCCTACTGTGTCACTGGCGATTGATACGGTGCCGTCAGGTAGCTCGAGTCGTCGTGACGTTGTGTCGAGGGTGGCAAAGAGCTGGTCGGCGACGTACGCGTCGGAGGCGGTCAGTCGGTTTAGCAGCGACGACTTACCAGCGTTCGTGTACCCGACAAGCGCAATTTCGGGCAACGGGACGGTGTCGCGCTCTTGACGATTGAGTCGTCGTGTACGGTCTACGTCGCGCAGGCGGTCGCGAAGCTTGGAAATGCGGTTGCGGATTTGTCGTCGGTCGACTTCCAGTTGCGTCTCGCCTGGACCGCGCGTGCCTACACCCCCGCGAATACGGGAAAGGTGGGTCCACTGTCTAGTCAGTCGAGGCAGCATGTACTCGAGTTGTGCGAGCTCTACTTGGAGTTTGCCGGCGCGGGTTTGAGCGCGAGTTGCGAAAATGTCGAGGATCAATTGGCTGCGGTCAACAACTTTGACGCCAAGGTCCAGTTCTAGATTGCGCCGTTGCGCTGGCCCAAGCGGGTCGTCGAAGATGACGGTGTCGGCATCGAACTCCCGTACTGAGTTCATCACCTCTTCGACTTTCCCTTTGCCTATATAGCTGGCTGAGGGAGCCCCGCGGGTTTCCTGCATGTGGCGCGCGACCACGTCCAGTTCTGCGGATTTGGCAAGCAGTTCGAGTTCGTCGAGCGAATCTTTTGCATCATTGCGATCTGAACCGGCCCACACCAAGACCGCACGCTCTGGGCCGCGGCACTCATGGTCAATCATGGAATCGGAACCGTTGCGGTATGTAGCGAGACGTTGCCCGGGCCCAGCAACGCTTCAGCCGCAGCCAGGGTTGTGTCGCAGGGGTCTACACCCAACTCGGCAGGTAGTTCGATGAGCGTTTCTGTTGCTCCTGGAATTACGACCCGCAGCCAAGTGCGGCACTCACCTGGGTGGCGGGCTAGTGTGCGGCGTAACTTCTCGACCTGATCGACTCCGTTGTTGCCCGATACCATGCGTAGCTCCATGCTGCGCGCTTCACGCCGACGCGCGTCGGCAAGAGTGATCACTTCAGACGCGATAATCTGTGCGCGTCGTGACAAATCGGGAGCATCACTGTCATCGCCGCCACCGCGCGTCGGTCCACCTTCGCCAAACTCAACCGCGCCGGACACAAGAATCGGGGTGCGACCAAGAATCGCCGACTCGCACTTTCTATAGGTCTCGGGCCAGGCGATTACCTCGACCAACCCTTCACGGTCTTCCAGATGGAAGGTGGCGTATCGGTCGCCCTTCTTCGAACTTTTGCGCTTAACGCTGTTGGCGACACCGGCAAGTCGAACCTTTGACGATGCAGAGGTGCGGTGAGCGGCGTTGGTCGTGGACGAGTTCAGTAGAGCTAGATCCAGCTCGTAACGATCCAGCGGGTGACCTGAAATGTAGAATCCAAGAACGTCCCGTTCGTGGTCGAGTTCCACGAGCATGTCCCAGTTTATGACGTCGGGAAGTTCGGGCTCCGGGTGTGATTCGTCGTTCGGCCCGGCCCCTCCGAACAGCCCCATTTGGCCGGCAGCCCGGTCGGCAGACACGCTTGACGCCCAACCTAGGGCGTCGTCAAGACCGGCTATGATGGCGGCACGGTTCTCGAATACAGACAAGAAGGCCCCGGACTTCACCAGACTCTCGGCAACACGGCGGGTAACCTGTCCACCGCTAGCACGCATGCAGAAGTCGCCAAGCGAGCGAAACGGACCTTCTTCGCGTGCTTCGACAATCGCCTCGATCGCTTTTTCGCCGACCCCTTTTACCGCGCCAAGGCCGAACCGAATACCTTCGTCGGTAACGGTAAAGTTTTTGTTGCTTGAGTTGACGTCCGGTGGCAGCACCGAGATGCTTCGCCGATGGCAGTCGGCGAGGTTCTTGTACGTGTTGTCGGTAGACCCCATTTCCAACGTCAGCAATGCGGCAAGGAACTCGGTTGGATAGTGAGCCTTAAGCCACGCCGTTTGGAAGGTGATCAGTGCATAGGCGGCAGAGTGTGACTTGTTGAAACCGTAGGCTGCGAACTTGGAGATGCTATCAAAGAGCGCTTCGGCTTCCTTGGCATTGCGACCAAGCTTGGCCGCACCTGCCACGAAGCGCTCGCGCTCCTTAGCCATCGCATCAGCCTTTTTCTTGCCCATGATGCGGCGCAGGTTGTCTGCATCGCCGAGCGTAAACCCGGCGTAGACCTGTGCGATCTGCATCACCTGTTCCTGGTATACAATAACTCCGTAGGTGTCGCGCAGGTACGGTTCGAGGTCGGCGTGGTCGTAGCGGACGCGCTCCGTGCCATTTTTGCGCTTGATGTAGTCGTCGACCATGCCGCTTTCCAGCGGGCCCGGTCGGTACAAGGCTAGGACGGCGATAACGTCGTCGAACGTTGTCGGTTTCATCCGCGAAAGCAGCTTTTGCATGCCGCCGCTTTCCATCTGGAAAATACCTACCGTGTCCGCGCGCGTCATCAATTGGTAGGGAGCCGGATCGTCGAGTGGAAGTGTCGGTAGATCGACCTCCACGTCGTGACGCTCTTTGATGCGTCGAACCGTGTCCGCGATCAGCGTTAGCGTCTTTAAGCCGAGAAAATCGAACTTAATGAGGCCGATCGCCTCGACCTCGGGCCCGGCGAACTGGGTCATCACCGAACCGTCTTTGTCGACGAACAACGGTACGTCATCGACCAGTGGACGGTCTGAAATCACAATGCCCGCAGCGTGCTTACTGACGTGACGGGCAAGCCCCTCGAGCTTGATCGCGTATTGGAAGAGTTTCGTTTCCCGCTCACCCGAGTCGCGAATCTCGCGAAGCTTCGGCTCCATTTCGAGCGCTTTCTTCAACGGGACATCGACGCCCTGTTTCGCCTCAGGGTAAAGCTTACAAATGCGATCGGTCTCACCGAACGTGAAATCCAACACACGGCCGACATCGCGGAGTGCGGCCTTCCCCTTCATCGTACCGAACGTGATGATATGGGCGACTTTGTCTTCGCCATACTTCTCGCGAACGTAAGCGAGAACTTCTTCGCGCCGTTCGTAGCAAAAATCGACGTCGATATCTGGCATCGAGACGCGTTCAGGATTCAGGAAGCGCTCAAACAGAAGGTTGTAGGGGATCGGGTCGATATCGGTGATGCGAAGCGCGTACGACACTAGTGACCCGGCCGCTGACCCACGTCCGGGACCAACGGGAATGCCCACCCCTTTCGCCCAGTTGATGAAGTCCTGCACGATTAAGAAATAGCCGGGGAACTTCATCTGCCCGATCATCTCGATCTCGGCCTTAACGCGATCGCGGTAGAGCTGTTCGTCGAAGGTCTGCCCACTGGCGCGCATGGCGGCAAAGCGGTCTTCGAGGCCCTCGTACGTCATTTTCGCGAAGAGCTCGTCGGTTCCCATCGCCGCCAGTTCCTGGCGTTCGGCCGGCGGCTTGTAGACAGGGAATTTGAGCTTTCCGAACTCCAGTTCGAGGTCGCACCGCTTGGCGATTTCCAGGGTGTGAGCGACGGCCTCGGGCGAGTCCGGAAAAGCCTGCCGCATATCGTCGGCGGTTTTCACGAACAGTTGATCGGTACCGAACTTCCAACGATCGGGGTCGTTGATCGATTTTCCGGTCTGCACGCACAGCAGCACTTCGTGGGCGACGTGGTCTTCGTGCTCCAGGTAGTGACAGTCGTTGGTGGCTACCAGCGGGACGCTCAGCTCCTCGGATAGCGGAATAAGAACGTCGTTAACCTTTTGTTGTTCGGCTAGGTGATTGTCTTGGATCTCGAAGTAATAGCGGTCACCGAAAACGCTGCGATACCAGTCGATCGACTCTCTGGCCTTCTCGATGCGGTCGGCCATGATCGCTGTGGCGACTTCTCCCGACAGGCAACCCGACAAACACAGCAACCCCTCGTTCCACTCTTCGAGAATCTCTTTGTCGATACGGGGCTTGTAGTAGAACCCGTCGATGTACGATTGCGAGACCAACCGCGACAAATTGCGATAGCCCGTCATGTTCTGCGCGAGCAGAATCAGGTGGTTGTTGCCCGCCCGTTCGTGATCTTCAGCGGTGACTTTGCCGCGCTCTTTGCGGCTACGTGGTGCCACGTAGACTTCGCAACCGATGATCGGCTGCACGCCAGCGGCGGTCGCTGACTTGTAGAAGTCAACAACGCCGAACATGTTGCCATGATCGGTCATGGCCGCGGCGGGCGCGTTCATCGCCGCCAGCTTCGGCATTAGCTCGCTGATCTTGTTAGCCCCGTCTAGGAGGCTGTAGTGAGTGTGTAAGTGGAGGTGTACGTAGCTCATGCTACTCCCACTCCACCGTAGCCGGTGGCTTGGAAGAGATGTCGTAGACCACGCGATTCACTCCGTTCACCTCGTTCGAAATCCTCGATGAGGCGCGAGCCAGTACGTCGGGTGAGAAGCGGAACCAATCGGCCGTCATGCCGTCCTCGCTGGTGATCGCACGCAAAGCCACGACACGATCGTAGGTGCGATTGTCGCCTTGAACGCCGACGGTACGTATCGGAAGAATCACAGCGAAGGCTTGCCAAATCGCTTTGTACAATCCGGCCGCCTTAATCTCTTCGATGAAAATCGCGTCGGCTTCGCGCAGCATTACGAGGTCGGCTCGTTCAATCGCGCCAAGGCAGCGTACCGCCAGGCCGGGCCCCGGGAAAGGGTGGCGCCAGAGAAGGTCGTACGGCAATCCCAGGACATCGCCTGCTGCGCGCACCTCGTCTTTGAACAACTCGCGCAGTGGTTCGACCAAGCCCATTTCCATGTCATCGGGGAGGCCGCCCACGTTGTGGTGGCTTTTGATCGTGGCCGACGGGCCATTGACCGATACCGATTCGATGACGTCGGGGTACAGCGTCCCCTGCGCGAGAAACGTGGCCTTTTCGCGACCGGCGCGTGGTTTCCCGGCGATTTCATCGAAGACTTCGATGAAGGTGTGGCCGATGATCTTGCGCTTCTTTTCGGGGTCGGACACGCCTGCGAGCGCATCCAAGAATCGATCGGCCGCGTCTACGGTGATGAGGTCGTCGCCGAAATGAGGGCGCAACGCAGTTTCAACTTGTATCGCTTCGTCTTTGCGAAGCAGGCCATTGTCTACGAACACGCAGGTGAGTTGGCCGGGGACAGCTTTTTCGATCAGCGCTGCGGTAACTGTTGAATCGACGCCGCCACTGATTCCACAAACAATTTGCGCGTCGCCAACCTGCTCACGAATACGTGCGGTCGCACTTTCGACGAAGCTGGTCATGGTCCAGTCGCCGGAGAGCTCGCAGATGCGAAACAGAAAGTTCTCCAACATTCGCCGGCCTTCGCGTGAATGCACGACCTCAGGGTGGAACTGGACTGCGTAGCGTTTGCGAGCCTTGTTGCGAAGAGCCGCAAGCGGCGAATTGCGTGAATGCGCGATCGGCTCGTAGCCATGGGGCAACTCATCGAGTCGATCGGCGTGGCTCATCCACACCACCTCGGACTCCCCAGGCGGAAATCCGTGAAAGAGATCTTCGGTGTCGTCAATGATGATGTCGGCGTGCCCGTACTCTCGATGCTCGGCTTGCGTGACCACGCCGCCGTCGGCCAACGCCAATACTCCCATGCCGTAGCAAATGCCGAGAATCGGCAAGTCCATTTGCAGCACGGCCGGATCGGGGTGCGGTGCGCCTTGGTCGTAGACACTAGCCGGTCCGCCCGAAAGAATGATTGCGGACGGGTTGATTTGACGGATTTTGTCGGCTGCCAGGTTGTACGGATGCACTTCGCAGTAAACGCGTGCTTCGCGAATTCTGCGCGCGATCAGCTGCGTGTACTGGCTGCCAAAATCGAGGACGAGAACAGTAGCCACTTCTACTCCTTTTGGTAGTTAGGCGGTTCGTGAGTCATGCTGACATCGTGAACGTGACTTTCGGAGAGTCCGGCCGGCGAGACGCGCATGAAGCGGGTTTTGCTGCGCAATTCGGGTAAGTCGATCGCACCGACGTAGCCCATCCCGGCGCGCACTCCGCCTACCAGCTGGTGTAGGTTTGAACCGAGGCTCCCCTTGTAAGGGACGCGACCTTCGATGCCTTCGGGCACGAGCTTTAGATCTTCGGAGTCTTGTTGGGAGTAGCGATCTTTGCTCTGGCCGCCGCGCATCGCTTCAAGCGATCCCATACCGCGGTAAACCTTGTATGTGCGACCTTGGAACAAAATGGTTTGGCCGGGACTCTCTTCCGTGCCGGCCAAGAGACTGCCGATCATCACGGTTGATGCGCCCGCTGCCAGTGCCTTAACGATGTCACCGCTATAGCGCATGCCGCCGTCGGCGATGACCGGAACACCGGCCGCTTGCGCCGCCTTACAGGCCTCAAAGACAGCGGTCAGTTGCGGCATGCCAACGCCAGAAATGATGCGCGTGGTGCAAATCGAACCGACACCCATGCCCACTTTGATACCGTCTGCACCAGCATCGACTAACGCTTGAGCGCCGTCGCGCGTGCCGACGTTGCCGCCCACAACTTCGAGGTTAGGAAAACGTTTTTTGATGTCCGCGACAGTGTCGAGAACGTTCTTGCTGTGGCCATGCGCCGTGTCTACGGCGACAACGTCTACCCCGGCTTCGGCCAATGCTGCGACACGCACCATCCGGTCCAGCCCCACGCCAACCGCTGCACCAACGAGAAGTCGCCCTTGTTCATCTTTCGACGCGTCCGGAAACTCAATGCTCTTTTGAATGTCCTTGACGGTAATGAGGCCTTCCAGGCGCCCTTGTGCGTCAACGACGAGTAATTTCTCGATGCGGTTTTTGTGAAGCAGCGTTTGAGCATCTTCGCGAGTGATGTCGGAGTTGGTCGTGACCAGCTCATCGTTGGTCATCAGCTCCGAAACCGGGCGGCGGAGGTTCTTTTCGAAGCGCACGTCGCGGTTGGTGAGGATGCCGACCAGCTCACGTTCGCCGCGGCATACCGGAAGCCCCGAGATGCCGTGAGCATCCATGATCATTAGCGCCTCGGACAGGGCCATATCGGGAGCCACGGTGACGGGGGCGCGAATCATCCAAGACTCGCTCTTTTTGACGCGCGCGACTTCCGCGGCCTGCTCGTCCACGCCTAGGTTACGGTGGATGAACCCAAGGCCGCCGGATTGGGCCATGCCGATGGCCAGCCGAGATTCTGTGACCGTGTCCATAGCGGCGCTGGTCAAAGGGATGTTCAGACGGATTCGACGGGTCAGGTAGGTGCCGACGTCAGTTTGCGACGGCATGATCTCGGAGTGACCGGGAACCAGAAGAACATCATCGAAGGTTAGGGCTTCAGGGAGTTTGTCGAGGCTATCGGGACGTTCCATGTTGCTTCTTAGCTGCGAGATTGCCGCGGGGCAAATTGGCCCCGATGCGGGGTTGTGCGAGCCGTGTGCGCAGGCTGTGCGCTTTCGGTGCAAAGACGGTGGATAGACGCTGAATAGCCGGTGAATACCTTAGAATGATTCGAAACTATCAAGACCTAACCCCGCGAATTCATGAGACTGCGTGGGTTTCCCAATCAGCGGACGTGATTGGCGATGTAAGAATCGGCGAGCAGTCCTCAGTGTGGTACGGCTGTGTGGTGCGAGGCGATGTGTTTCACGTTCGAATCGGCGCACGCAGCAACATTCAGGACCTCACGGTCATTCATGTCACCCACGGTCGCTTTCCCACGCTGGTGGGCGACGACGTTACGGTCGGTCATCGGGCGGTTCTTCACGGCTGCACGGTCGCTGACCGAGCTCTGGTCGGGATCGGTGCCGTGGTCTTGGATCAAGCCGAAATCGGTGAAGGTGCCCTGGTCGGGGCGATGAGTCTGGTCACACCCGGAACCAAGGTGCCGGCGGGCATGGTCGTCATGGGGCAGCCCGCCCGCGTGGTTCGCGAGGTTACCGATGCCGAGCGCGTTTGGATGCGGGAATCGGCATCCAACTATGTGGGCTATGCGGCCAATCACGCTGTGAGTAGCTACTAGCTTCCGAAATCGCGGAACGTTTCAGGGGTGGCAGGGATCTGGTGCTAACGGTGCGCCGGCTTCGCCGATCTCGAAAGTCTGAGTCCCCAACCCTTGAATTCGCGCGCTCACGATGTCGCCAGCAGCTAAGTACCCACCGGGTTCGCCTGCTTGCGCACGGGCTTTTTCTTCGACGATCAATTGGCTGAACGGGGTGCGCAAGTGCACGAGCCCGCGAAAAACCAGTCCGAGTTTGCCAGGCGGTTGCAGGGCTACGCCATCGGGTGTCCCGGTTAGAACAATACTTCCCGCCGGAAGTACAGGTCGTTCTGCGTCGGTTGCGAAGCCGTAAAAACGATCGCCGGTTTCTTCGCGTAGTGGCATTGGTGAAACCCGGCCGGCCGTTGCGATCTCGTCGGCGATGCGCGCGATGAGTTCTTGCGCAGAGATGATCATCAACTCGGTTGTCGACGATTGTCTTAGTAGCTGCCCCTGCCCTTCATCAACCGAAAGTTCGAGAGTCAGCCCTTTGCCGCCACAGGCGTCCAGCGCAGCAAAAAGCTCAGTGCCACGCACCATCCATGGCCCGGCGGGGAAAAAGGTCGGCTGTCCTTTGGAGTCGGCGAAACCGGTGCCGGGGCCGCTTAGGCCTTTGTGGGCGATGATTGGCTCGCGATCGGAGATGTCGTTGGCGACAAAGAACGCGCTGCTCGCAAGAAACGATTTTTCTCCGATTGGGCTAGCGGGTTCGAGATCGTCAAGCAGGACGAAGCCGAGTTCGACTTCGTAGTCGAGCAAGGTCACGCCCTTTGGAGGAGTGACTCGTGTGTAAGCGCTCGTAGGTGGAGAGGGTTTGGGGAACAGGAACACGTCTCCGCCCCCGGCCTCGGCAGCGTGTGCTTGGTAGTTCAGGCCTGCGGCAATAATGAACCCGGAACCTTCGTTGAGGGTTTTTCGCGTAAGCTCCGTCGGTGCGCATAACCGGCTTTTCAGCTGCTTGGCCTCCACAGAAAACTCATCGGCATCTGTACCAAGCGCTTGCTCGCCAGCGTGGCCCAGTGCGGCCAAGCGGAACACTTCGTCGAGCGCGGTTGAAGCTGGTGCAATTGTGGCGAACCGTGACGGAGTTCCTTGGTCGGCCTGCAGTACTCGCGCGTAGACAACCGTGCCGGTCTCGGCAACCACACGCGCCACGCGTGGTTGAGCGTGCTGGTTCAGGCAGGCTTCGAAGGAGCTGTTGTCGCCCGTTTGGTCGGCAACCGCTGGCAGCGGAAACAGCCCGGCACAAAGAAACAAAACGGCCGACAAGATTTGGTTCGCAGTCACAAGCCCCCCCCGTTTCGTCCTACTCTCGATTGTCGCCATGAGAGGCGCGGCGTCGAAATCGCAGTCGCAGCGGTGTGCCCGCCAACGGTAACGATTCGCGAAAACAGCGCTCCAGAAACTTCACGTAGTCTGCCGGAACAGCGTCCCTGTTCGCGAAAATGGTAATTGTCGGCGGGCGAACCGAGGTCTGAGTGCCGTAAAGAAAGCGCACCCGCCCGCGTGAAATAACCGGAGGTGCGCGGCGCTCGGCGGCCCACGCTAGGACGCGGTTTACGTCTGCCGTCGCGATTGACAAGTTGTGAGCGGCGCGCGCGCGATCAACCGCTTCGAACACTTGTTCCACGCCGGTCCCCTGATGAACAGACAGGAACACAACTTCCAGTCCGCCCAGTGTTGGGTAGCGTTCTTCGATCTGTTGCTCGAGACGTGCCGCAGACGCGATCCCGTGCAAGTCCATCTTGTTGACCGCCACGATCAGGGCACGGCCCTCAGTCCAGGCACGTCGTGCGATGCGGGCGTCCTGGTCGGTCATTCCTTCGATCGGTTCGATCATCAAGACGACCACGTCGGCTCGATCAACGGCCTCTAGGGTCCGGCGTACGCTGAGTTTTTCAATGCCACTTTCGACACGCGAAGGACGTCTCAGGCCCGCCGTGTCCAGCAGCACGTAGCGCTGGCCCTCGCGCAGAATTGAGGTGTCGATGACGTCGCGCGTCGTGCCGGGCACATCGTCAACCAAAGACAGTTCTTCGCCAGCGACGCGGTTTAGGAACGACGATTTGCCCACGTTGGGGCGCCCCACCAAAGCCACCTTGCAGGCATGGTGGCGTAGCGCTTTGTCGTCACCCTGGTCATCATCGAGAATCGGACCTCGCTCAATGCTCTTGCCCAAATCAAGGATTGCTTCGCGCAGCTCCGTGATGCCGATGTTGTGCTCGGCGGAAATGGGCATTGGCAGATCAATTCCCAACTCACAAAACTCGACCAACCGATCCTCGTCGCGCGGGACCTCGGCTTTGTTGGCGACGTAAAGAGTTGGAACCCCGCTTCGCACGACGAGGTCAACGGTTTCGCGATCCAGCGGTGAAAGACCGCTTTTGGCGTCGAAAATTACGACTGCCAAATCGGCTTCGCCAACCGCGCGAACCGTGTGTTCGTGAACCTTGTCGGCAAGCGAGATTTCGGATTCGCCGCGCAGACCGCCCGTGTCGATAAGCAACACGGCTTGGTCGTCCCACAGGACCGGCTCGACAATCGGGTCGCGCGTTACTCCCGGGATGTCGAGGGTGATCGCGCGCCGTCGCCGAATTAGTCGGTTGAACAAGGTCGATTTACCGACATTAGGACGCCCAATAATGGCGACGCGTAGGGGACGACGAATTTCCAAGGTTATCTCCTAGAGCCCAAGCTCGTCGAGGAAGCGAGGGTCGTCCTGCCAGTCCCCGCGTACTTTGACGAACAGCTCCAAATATATGTGGCCACCCACGATTTGTTCGGCGCGCCGACGCGCAGCCATGCCGACTTCCTTGATGCGAGAGCCGCCGGCTCCAACGATGATCATCTTGGAAGATTTCGTATCGGTAAAAATTGTCGCTGAAATGCGACGGGTGCCGTTTTTCTGTTCTTCGAAACTATCGACCACGACCGCAACGCGGTACGGGAGCTCCTCGTTGAGTTGAAGAAAGAGTTGCTCCCTGACGTACTCGGCGACCAAGACCCGCTCCGGTTGGTCTGTAAGTGTGTCTTCGTCGTAGAGCCAGGGACCTTCCGGAACCGTACAGGCAAGCGTCTTAACTAGATTGGCGACGTTCTCACCAGATGTAGCGCTCACCGGTACGCAGTCAACGCCGGGAAGTAGTTCGTTGATTCGGGTCATCATGGGAAGCAGTTCGGTCTTCTTTTTGCGGTCGATCTTGTTCAACACGACGATAACGTTTCGATCGCGAAGCTGAACGCTTTCGTGTTCATCGATGCGACCGATGCCGTGCTCGGCATCCACGACCCAGCACACAATGTCGGCTTCGCGTACACCTTCACGAGCCTGTCGCATCATCCGCGATCCGATTCCGCGGTGGCCCTTGTGGATACCCGGCGTGTCGATGAAGACGAGCTGCGACGCTCCCTGGCAGTGTATCCCGAGCAGACGAGTGCGTGTGGTCTGCGGTTTCGGCGATGCGATCGCCAAACCGCGACGCAAGATACGATTGAGCAGCGTGGATTTGCCGACGTTGGTCGCGCCGGCCAAAGCAACGAAGCCCACGCGACGGGTTTCGCTCTCAGACATCATTGTCTCCGTCGCCAAGATGTTTAGATGGCTGAATAGATAGCTGTTCAGATTCTGGCATTGAGGTTGTCTTCTTCTCTTCAGAGTTGGCGATACGCGCTCGCAATACTTCGGTCGCCGCACTTGCAGCCATTTGCTCGGCGCTCTTGCGATTGGGTCCGTCACCGGTAGCGAGACTCTCGCCGTCCAGGCGAATTTCAACGCGGTAGTGACGTTCATGATCCGGGCCAGTGATGTCCAGGATCAAATAGCTCGGCGGTCGCCCGGAAATTTGTTGGGCCAGTTCTTGTAGACCGGTTTTGTGATCGGATTCCGACGCCTCCGCATCCAGGACGCGTTGTCCAAGATGCTGCGTCACTACCTTGCGAGCGGGTTCGTATCCGCCATCCAGAAAAATCGCGCCAATCAGGGCCTCGTAGGTATCAGCCAGGATCCGGCCTTTACTTCGGCCGCCGCTTCGCTGTTCGCCTACGCCAAGACGAACCCAGCCGCCAAGCTCGAGTTCGTGCGCCTGTTTGGCCAGTCCAGTCGAGCTGACGATCGACGCACGGATGCGGGTCATTTCACCTTCGTTGCAGTTCCCGTGAGCAGCCATGATTAGTTCGGTTACGACCAGGTCAACGACTGCGTCGCCGAGGAACTCTAACGTTTGGTTGCTTTCGGTTCCGGCCTCAACTGCCCACGAGTTGTGGGTGATAGCGCGCTCAAGAAGTGTGAGGTCGTTGAATGTATACTCTAGCCGTTGTTGGAGAGCGTCCAAGTCTTCGGCATGGGTACGGCGCGAGGCGCTGTTTTTCGTCGCAGCGCTCATAAGAGTCGTGCTGCAAGGCGTTCTTTGCCAGGATCATTGCCAAGCACCACGTCTACGACCTGGTTCATCAGGCCATCTGGGCCTTCGAACTCCACGGGCACATAGTGTTCGGTGTGACCGCGCAACAAAGTGCTCTTTGGATCGCGACTGTTTTCAACCAGCACGCTGGCCCGCTCGCCAAGAAATCGCGTTCGATAGCGGCGTCGCAGCTGACCGTCCAATTCGCGCATGCGCCGAGCGCGGTCGTGTACGAGTGAGTCGGCCAATGGAGTCCAACGCTTGGCGGCGGCAGTCGACTGACGCTGTGAGTAAGGGAACACGTGGAGATAGGCGAAGTTCTGAGCGTCGATCCACTCAATCCCACGCTCGAACTCTTCTTCGGTTTCGCCCGGAAAGCCGGTAATCACGTCGGTCCCGATCGCAGTGTTGGGAAATGCGTTGCGAAGGCGATCAAGCGCTTCGCCCGCCTCCTTGGTGTTGTACTTGCGACGCATGCGTTCGAGCACAGTGTCGACACCGGCCTGCAATGGGATGTGAAAATGCGGGCAGAAATGCCCGGACTCAGACACGATTTTGACAAACCGTTCCGTGAGTTCGGGTGGGTCAACGGAGCTGACTCGAATGCGCAGCGGGAGATCGCGTTCGACAATGCATTCAAGCAGGCCTGCCAGATCGATGGCCGGATCAAGATCGTCGCCGTAGCCGCCCAGGTGAATACCCGTGAGCACGACCTCGCGAAACCCCTTGGCGACGAGTCGCTCTAGTTCTTCAAGGACCAGCCGGGGGGAAACACTGCGACTACGCCCTCTTGCCACCGGTACGATGCAGAACGTGCAGAATAGGTTGCAGCCTTCCTGTACTTTGACGAAGGCCCGCGTACGGCCGGAAAAGCTCGAAATTCCTAAGGCGCCGACTTCGGTGGCTTTTCGTAGGTCAGAGATCGCGATCCGTTCATTCATCTCTCCAGCCACGGCACCGAGCAGCTCAGGCAGGCGTCCCAAACCGATAATGTAATCGACATAGTCGAGTTCGGCGATTTCGGTCGGGCTAGTTTGGGCGTAGCAGCCGGTCATGATCACGCGCGCATCGGCGTTGGTACGACGTGCCCGACGCGCCAGGCGACGCGCTTCGGAGTCGGCTCGGTCGGTAACAGTGCAAGAGTTGACCACGTACGCATCAGCGTGCTCCCGGAAGTCAACTTGAGTCCAGCCCTTTTCGCCGAACAGTCGTTCCATGACGGCGGTGTCGTACTGGTTCACCTTACAGCCAAGGGTCGTGATCGCTATACGCATGATTTTACCGCTTCATCGGCCGAAGCGTCCCCATTGTCCGCGGCCAACGCGCGCGTGATCCACGCTCCGCCAATGACTTCGTCGTCGCGGTAGAAGACCGCGGCTTGGCCTGGGCTGACCGCATCCTCGTTGCGCTCGAAACGAACCACGACATCGGAATCGTCGGCGGTTTCGATGCGCCCGGGAACGCCACGATGCTGAGAGCGAATGCGGACGTCGATCGGGCTTCCCGTCGGTTCGGGGGTGCCGCCGACCCAGGTTGCGCGGGTTCCAACCAGACCGCTGCGTGCAAGCGAGGGGCGTGTGCCCACCGTCACTGTCGCAGTGTCGGCATCAATAGAAGAGACGTACAACGGCTCCGGCGCTGCAATGCCAAGCCCTCGACGCTGTCCAACCGTAAAACGTTGCACGCCGCCGTGTCGGCCCAGTTCGCGCCCGTCTTCGTCGACGAATGTGCCCTGTCGGATTTTCGTTCCAGCCTGGCTTTCAACGAACTCGGCATAAGCGCCGTCTTCGACAAAGCAAATCTCACGGCTCTCCGGTTTCTCAGCGGTCGCTAGGTCTAGCCCGCGCGCGCGGCGTCGCACCTCGTCTTTGGAAAGGTCTCCGACCGGGAAAAGAGTTGCCGCCAATTCGGCCTGGCCCATTTCAAAGAGAAAATAGCTTTGGTCTCGCGATGCATCGCGCCCAC
The DNA here is from genome assembly GCA_047611725.1 of Binatia bacterium. Taxonomy (GTDB): domain Bacteria; phylum Desulfobacterota; class Binatia; order UBA1149; family CAITLU01; genus JBLFWR01. The sequence goes on from JBLFWR010000026.1 coordinate 20,966, forward strand.
GCAATAAATGAAGCCGGCCGTCTCGGACGATGCGTCGCGCGTAGTGTCCGGTGGCAGTAAAGCGAGCGCCAAGGCCCGCGGCTTTGCGATGGAGCAGTCCGAACTTCACTTCGCGATTACAGTTGATGCACGGACTAGGCGTGCGCCCCGCCAAATAGTCTTCGACGAACGGGTCGATGACCGATGCGCGAAACTGTGCACGCATGTCGAAGACGTAGTGAGGAATGCCAAGACGGGCAGCGACGCGCTCTGCGTCGCGGAAATCTTCAAGCGAGCAACAACCGGAAGAATCGCGGCGGGGATCCTCATCGGCCAAGCGCATTGAGATGCCGACGACATCGTAGCCCTGCTCTACCAACAACGCTGCTGCAACCGAGCTGTCAACGCCGCCACTCATGGCGACAACGATTCTCTCGCCAGCGCGCGGTTCCAGTTCTTCTGGAGCGGGCGTCGCTGTTGATTCGAATCCTGCAAACAATTGCGAATCGCTCATGCCGCTGCTCCGCAAGAAGCTGCACGAACGCGCGTGGCGACGGCGACGAAAGCATCGACAAAACCATCGATTTCCTGGTCGTGGGTCGCCCAGCCAAGGCTGATTCGCACGGCTCCGTTTCGGATCTGTTCTTCGAGACCCAAAGCTTCCAGGACCGCCGAGGGTTCGGGCGAAGCCGCCGCACAGGCAGAGCCGGTCGATATCGCGTAGCCCTCAAGGTCGAGTCCGGCTACCAGTGTTTCGGCTGCTACAAAGCGTGCCGAGACCATCAAGGTATTCGGTAGGCCGTTGGCTGGCGTGATGACGGTAAGTTCATCGATGCGAGTTCGTAGAGCTGATTGAATGCGGTCTCGCAAAACTCGCAGCCGTCGTGTTTCGGCCCGCGCTTGCTGCGTGACCACAGCAGCGGCAACACCGAGTCCGACGATACCGGCAGTGTTTTCAGTTCCAGCGCGGAGCCCGTTTTCTTGGCGGCCGCCGCTTAGGATGCCTGCGATGCGACGCTTCGCCCGTTCGCGAACCACGAGAACGCCGGTGCCCGCTGGGCCGCCGAGTTTGTGCCCTGAGAACGAAACGAGATCGGCTCGCTCGGGAACGGCACGATCGAGACGACCGACTGCTTGGGTGGCGTCAACGTGGAGTAAATGGCGTTCCGGCAAAACAGCGAGCAGCTCGTCGGTGTCAACGGTGTGCCCCGTTTCCCCGCAGGCGCACGAAATGCTGAGCACCGAATCGGTTTTCTCTAGGATGTCGGCGACTCGCCCCAACAAGGGGATTCCTTCGGGCGATACATCGAGTCGCAAGACTGAATGGCCGCATTGTTCAAGGGCGTCGGCAGTGGCGCTAACAGAGGCGTGTTCCATGCGCGAGACAATCAGGTGGCGCTTGCGGTCCACGGCCATAGCGCCTCGCAGAGCAAGGTTGTTCGCTTCGGTGGCTCCCGAAGTGAAGATGATTTCCGAGGGGGTGACCCCGGCTAGTTCGGCGACTTGGCTGCGCGCTTGATCGATGGCGCTGCGCGCTCTGCGACCGCCGGCGTGCATGCTCGAAGGGTTGCCCGGAATCTCAGACAAGGCCGCGATCATTGCTTCGTGGACTTGAGGTCGTACGGGGGCCGTCGCGTTGTAATCGAAGTAGCCGTTCACTGCGGCTTGGCCCCAGCCGTTGGCGCAGGTTGCGAGCCGGTTTTTGTCGCTAAATCGGTACCCGTCCCCGATTTATTGTCACGGTCTAGTTTGTAGACTAGGGCGTCTACTAGGGCTTGCCAGCTGGCTTCTACGACGTTGTGGGAGACGCCGACAGTGCCCCAGCGACGGTCGCCTTCCCCCGACTCGATTAGTACGCGAACCCGGCTTTCGGTCCCATGGTCGCCAGCCAGGACTCTAACTTTGTAGTCGTGCAGCTCGACGTCACGAATTGACGGATAGAATTTGATCAGCGCTTTGCGAAGCGCGCGGTCGAGAGCGTTGACGGGGCCATTGCCGGTCGCGGCGGTGTGCTCGCGCTCGCCGTTCGGACCCTCGATCATCACAGTCGCCTCGCACGCCGTGGCATGGCTTTCGTCGCGCTTTTCATCGATGACCCGAAAGCTGATGAGTTTGAAATAACTTTGCGCGCTTTTGCCGAGACTACGGCGCATTAGTAACTCGAACGAAGCCTCTGCCCCTTCGAATTGAAATCCGGTGTTTTCCAGCTCTTTAACGTGGGCGAGAAGATGTTTAAGCTCGTCGGCACGGCCTTCGATGTCGATCCCGAACTGCTCGGCCTTGGCGAGCACATTGCTGCGCCCGGAAAGATCCGAAACCAATACGCGTTGCTCGTTACCCACGGTTCCCGGTGCGATGTGCTCGTAGGTGTGCGCGTTCTTACGAACGGCTGCCACGTGCAGGCCACCTTTGTGGGCGAAGGCGGAACGGCCGACATACGGGAGATGCTTGCCTAATTCGACATTGGCCAACTCGGCGCAGAAGCGCGAGGTTTCGGTAAGCAACGACAAGCGTTGTGGCCCGACGCAGTCGATGTCCATTTTTAATTCAAGGTTGGGAATGATCGTGCACAGGCTGGCGTTGCCGCACCGCTCCCCAAATCCGTTGATTGTTCCCTGAACCTGTACTGCACCGGCGGCGATCGCCGTCAATGAGTTGGCCACGGCGAGCCCGGAGTCGTCGTGGCAGTGAATACCCAAATCAATGCCAACCGCTTTCGCTGCCGCCACGCCTGCTTCGATGTTGGCGGGAAGACTTCCTCCGCGTGTGTCGCACAGACACGCCAGATCGGCGCCGCCGTCGGCTGCCGCGCGCAAGCATTCGATGGCGTATGCCTGGTTCGCCATCCAGCCGTCGAAAAAATGCTCGGCGTCTAAAATGACCATGTCGGTGCGTGTCTTAAGAAAGGCGACGCTGCTGCGGATCAGGTCGAGGTTTTCTTCGAGTTCAATGCGAAGATCTTCGTGGACGTGAAAATCCCAGGTTTTCGCTACGATCGTGACAACGGGTGTTTCGGCAGCCAGTAGTGCGGCGATTTGCGGATCGGTCGATGGATCTGCACCGGGTCGCGCCGTGGAACCGAAGGCGACCAGGCGTGCCGATGAGAAACTTTCGCGCTTGGCCTGTTCGAAGAACCCGGCATCGCGAGGATTGGAACCGGGCCACCCGCCTTCGATGAACGCAACTCCCAGCTCGTCTACTTTGCGGGCCACCGCGAGCTTGTCGCCAACGGTGTAGCTAACGCCTTCACCCTGCGTGCCGTCACGCAAAGTGGTGTCGTAGATATCGACGTGTCGTCGGCCCGAAGAAGCGCTCATCGCCTATTCCAACATGCCAGTAACGGCACGTCCCTCCGGCGTCATGAAGGTGCGGTGAAGAACTTCAACCGCACGCTTAACTTGATTGGCGTCGATCAGAACCGAGATCTTGATTTCCGACGTGGCGATCATTTGGATGTTGATGCTTTCTTTGGCCAGAACGCTGAACATGCACGCGGCTACGCCAGCGTGATTGCGCATGCCTAACCCGACAACGGAAACCTTGCCGACATCTCCGTCGGCAAGAACTTCGGCAGCGCCGACATCTTGCCCGATTTGTTTCGCGACAGCCTTCGTCTTCGCAAGATCGCCGCCACTGACAGTAAAGGTCATATCAGTACGGCCGTCCGCTCCGACATTCTGCACGATCATGTCGATGACGACTCCAGCTTCGGCCAGCGGCACAAACACCGACGCGGCCAACCCTGGCGTGTCGGGAACGCCGCGCAGTGTGATCTTGGCTTGTTCCTGCTCGCAGGAGACGCCCGATACCAGGACTTCTTCCATGAGCTCCTCCCGGGGCACTACCCAAGTGCCCTCTTCGTTGTTGAAGCTGCAGCGCACGTGAACGCGGACGCCGTGGCGTTTGGCGCATTCGACCGAGCGAATCTGCAGGACCTTTGAACCGAGGCTCGCCAATTCGAGCATTTCGTCAAAGCTAATGCGGTCTAATTTATAGGCAGTCGGACAAATTCGCGGATCTGTTGAAAATACGCCGCTGACGTCAGTCAGGATCTCGCAAACATCGGCTTCCAGGGCCGCGGCCAAGGCTACGCCTGTTGTGTCCGACCCGCCACGACCAAGAGTCGTGATGTTCATTTGGTCGTCCACGCCTTGAAATCCAGCCACCACAACCACTTCGCCCTTGGCGAATGCGTCTTCGACCCGCGCGACGTTGATCGAAAGGATACGGGCACGGCCGTGGCTCGAGTCGGTCTCGATACGGACCTGGTGTCCTAGCAGTGACACCGCAGGCACCCCGAGGTCGTACAGGGCCATGGCCAACAGTGCCGTAGAGACCTGCTCGCCGGTGGAAACCAGGGAATCCAATTCGCGGGCTGTGGGCTGCGGCGACATGGCAGAGGCCAAGGCCAACAGGCGGTTGGTCTCGCCAGACATCGCCGACGCGACCACGGCGACTTCGTGCCCGGCGTCATGCAGAGTCTTGATGCGTCGCGCAACATTGCGGATACGCTCGACATCGCCGACTGAAGTTCCGCCGTACTTTTGAACAATTCTCATGAATTTGGTGAGGAGTTCTATCGGGGCGTGGACGCAAAATCGGCGGCTGCCGCAGCAGCTCGATCAAGATCCGGACCCGAAAACTCCAGTGTTATCCGCCTATTATCGCCGGGAAGCGATGCGATTTCAACGACGACGCAGCGCGCCGGAACCGGGCCTGTCCACCAATCCCACCATTCGATCGCAGCCACAGCATCGCCTTCCAACGCGTTTATCAGGCCAATGCTTTCGAAGGCCTGTTCGCGTGCAGCCGCAGGAACATCTTCGAGCCGGTAAAGATCGGCATGCACGAAAGGCAAGCGACCGCCGTGGTGCTCGACCATGTACAGGAACGTGGGGCTCGAGACTTGCCTGGGGTCCACGTCCAGCCCCTCGGCCAGGCCGCGCGCAAACGCGGTTTTGCCGGCCCCCAGATCGCCTCGCAGGGCCACGACTGATGCAGCCGGTAGTTCTCGCCCTACTATCTGGGCAAGCGCCTGCGTCGCAGATTCACAGTCAGTGCGGACTTCTACGCGGATGGTCGGGACACGGATGGTCGGGTAGCTGTCGTTCATGAGACCAGTTCGGCAAGGGCGCTTGGCACCGTGTCGGCAACTTCAGAAGCCAGAAAGCCGGGGGCGCCAATGTCGTCGTAGAGAAGATCGGCGGCGCGCCCATGAGCCCAAACCGCAATAGCGGCAGCTTCGGTTGGCGACTTCCCGGCAGCTTGCAACGCGGCGATCATGCCCGCGAGCACATCGCCCATACCCGGTGACGCCATGGCCGGATTGCCGCTGGTGTTCCAGGCGGTGCAATCCGGGTCGGCAATTAGGGTAGCGGCGCCTTTCAGGACCAGGACGCCGCCGGTGGCGCGCATCAGCTCGCGAGCGCAGCCGAGTCGATCATCTTGGATGGCCGCGCTGGTCTTGCCAAGTAACCGGGCCATCTCTCCTGGATGAGGTGTGAGTACGACCTCAGGCAAGCCGACGGCCCGGCGTCGTTCGAGTACCGAAGCAAGTCCCGGCCGTACCCCTGCGAGAATATTGAGAGCGTCTGCATCTAGTACTAGCGGGCAGGTGGTTCGGGCGACCAGTTCGCGGACGACCTTGGTTGCTCCCTCGCCGAGTCCCATTCCTGGTCCGATGACGACGGCGTCGGCGGTCTCGCAAAGTGTCAGTAGTTGACCGGCAGCGTGCGCTGAGAAATTCCCCTGGTCGTCCTCTTTGGCGGCAAAGGTCATCGCCTCCACGAGTGCAGCCTCGGCGCCAACCGCCGCGCTTGCCGGTAAGGCCATCGTGACCAAACCAGCTCCAGCGCGAAGCGCGCCTCGTGCGGCCAAAAAGGCGGCACCGCGTTTGCCTTGCCCACCAGCGACGACGACGACATGCCCGGAGCGGCCCTTATGAAAGCTCGTTGCGCGGGGTTCCAGGGCTCCCGCCAGTGAGTCGTGGGTCAGGACTCGGCCATACGAGAGCACGCCGTCCACTTCGCTTGGTGGCTGAAGCCCAATGTCGACGACGTGAATTCGTCCACACATGTCGGGGCCTTGGCCGAGAAATAGCCCGGGTTTGGCGGCGCCGATCGTGATCGTGGCTTCAGCGCGCAATGCGACTCCGAGGATTCGGCCGGTATCGGCGCAGAGTCCCGACGCAATATCGCAGGCGATGGTTGGCACTGCGGCTTCACTTAGGGCGGTGATTGTTTCGGCTAAGGTGCCGCGAATCTCGCGGGTCAAGCCGGTTCCGAAGATGCAGTCCAGAACAAGGCCATGTGCTTGCGCTTCTTCTACAACATCGACGCTGACATCGACGCCAACATCGTCGAGAACATCGCCGCCAACATCGTCGCCGTCGGCAAGCACGCGTCCGTTGCTCTCACGCCACACAGCAAGATTGCGACCCGCCTCTCCGGTTGTCGGTGGTTCACCCATCATGAGGGCAACCGACACGTCCCAGCCGCGTTCTGCGAGAAGTCGCGCGACGACGAAGCCGTCGCCGCCGTTGTTCCCGCAGCCAGCCAAAACGAGAAGTCGACGGGGGTGTTGGGAGAACGCGCGGCGAAGTCTGGGGGCCGCGTGCGTTACGATTTCGATATCGAGCAAATCGGCCAACGCGGTTCCCGCGCGTTCCATCAGATCGATGCCGTCGATACCGCCGTTGTTACCGCCGTTGCTGCCCCCTTTAATAGTCGCTTGGTCGAGTGCGCGAACACCTTGGCGACCCACCACGCTGTGTGCTGCCGATCGCACTGCGTTTAATCGAGCTCGCGCCGTGCTGCGAGGCAGGCTTGCAGCATCTCGGCTACGGCAGCTTCAATGCCGACGAAAACAGAACGACAAACAATCGAGTGCCCGATGTTAAGTTCTTCCATCTCGGGAATCGCGGCGATCGCGCCTACGTTTTCGGTGGTGAGACCGTGCCCTCCGTTGACGACTAGGCCGAGGTTGGCGGCACGTGTTGCGCCGTCGCGTAGTTCGGCAAGGCACGCGCGCTGTTCTAGCCCTGTGGTGTCGGCATAGCGGCCGGTATGTAACTCGACGACTTGGGCGCCTACGGCGGCCGACGCTTCGATTTCGCGCGGATCGGGCTCGATGAAAAGGCTAACCCTGCTTCCAGCCTCGCGCAGACGCGTAACCACATCGCGCATTCGGTCCTCACGTCCGTACACGGCCAGGCCGCCTTCGGTGGTTAGTTCTTCGCGTTTCTCGGGCACAAGGCAGACGTCGGCGGGCGCTAAGGCGACGGCAAAATCAATGACTGCATCGGCTGCTGCCATTTCAAGATTGAGTTTGGTCGTTAATGCTTCGGCCATTCGTGTCACATCGTGGTCCTGGATGTGGCGACGGTCTTCACGCAGATGGACTGTGATTCCGGAGGCTCCTGCACGTTCTGCTGCCAGTGCCGCTTCCAGCGGGTCCGGGTAGTCGGTGCCGCGGGCCTGGCGAAGAGTGGCAACGTGATCGACGTTTACGCCTAGGCTGATGTGTTTCATTTTCGTGGGAGGTCGAACTCGGCGCAGTTAGCCCAACGCCGCGCGGATCGCCTCGGTGATCGCATGCGCATGGTGGTCGACTGCGTCTGCGTCAGTCCCCTCTACCATCACGCGGGCGACAGGTTCGGTTCCCGAATAGCGAACAACGACTCGGCCGTTGTCGCCAAGTGCGGCTTCGGCACTGGCGATCGCTGAAGAAACTGCGGTGATCGTGTTGAGATCCGGTTTCTCGCGAACCGGAAGGCTGGTCAAAACCTGAGGGTAGCTCTTCATGACCGAACGGAGTTCGGAGAGCTTCTTTCCGCTCTCCTTCACAACCGATAGGACGCGCAATGCCGTGACCATCCCGTCACCGGTTGTGCCATGCTCCAAAGACACCACGTGGCCCGACTTCTCGCCGCCAAGCACATAGCCATCGCGTCGCATACGCTCGACCACGTAGCGATCGCCGACCGGAGTTCTAATCAGTTCGAGGTCGTGTTCACGCAGTAGAACTTCCAGACCAAAGTTCGACATGATCGTGCCCACGATAGCGTTGCCCGGCACATCGCCCGCTTCTTTCATGGCCAAGGCCAGGATTGCCAGGACGTGATCGCCGTCAACTTCGTCGCCGTTTTCGTCGACTAGAATCACGCGATCGGCATCGCCGTCCAAAGCGATACCTGCATCGGCTCCGATACGCTTCACCTCGGCGGCAACGTTGTCTACGTGCAACGCCCCGACGCCATCGTTGATGTTGGTGCCGTTGGGTTCGATGCCGATTGCGATGACTTCAGCGCCAAGCTCTTCCAGAACTGCAGGGGCAATGCGGTGGGCTGCACCGTGTGCGCAATCGACCACCAGACGAAGGCCTTCAAAGTCCATGTCGCGGGGGATGACGTTCTTTAGGTACGCGTTGTAGCGACCGTCGGCGTCATCGATGCGAAAGGCTTTGCCGATCCCCTCACCTGTTGATCGTAGATGGTCGATTTCGTCGCCCAACACCAAAGTTTCGATTCGTGCTTCGGCGCTGTCAGGAAGTTTGAATCCGTCGGGGCCGAAGAACTTGATGCCATTGTCTTGGTAGGGATTGTGCGAAGCAGAGATCGCGATGCCCGCATCGGCTCGTAGGGTGCGGGCCAAAAGAGCAATTCCGGGCGTTGGCATCGGCCCGACAAGCAGTACGTCAACACCAACCGAACACAGCCCCGCAGACAGAGCGGTTTCGAACATGTAACCGGAAAGACGGGTGTCTTTGCCGATAACGACGCGGTGTCGCCGATGTTTCGACGTCAAAAAATAATGGCCAGCGGCACGCCCAAGACGCAATATGGTCTCGGGAGTCATCGGCTCTTCGTTCGCGCGTCCGCGAATTCCGTCCGTGCCGAACAGTTCGCGGACCGCCTCAGTGTCGTTCTTAGCGGCGGTCATCTCGCGTGCGCCGGTGGGCTATACGCCCTGTGGCAGATTCGCGCCGTTGTCGGCCATGATTTTGTCGATCTCTTTGCCGTTCAACGATTCGTGTTCAAGTAAGGCGCTGGCCATGCAGTGCAATGTCTCAAGGTTGCCCTTCAGAATTATCATCGCGCGATCGTATGCCTCGGTCAGGATCCGCTTGACCTCGTGATCAATCGAGACCGCCGTGTCCTCGGAATACGGCCGGCCTTTATTGATATCCATGCCGACAAAGGGCTCGTCGTCTGCTTTCTTCAACATAACTGGTCCAACTGCGTCGCTCATGCCCCATTCGCAGACCATCTTTCGAGCCAGTTCCGTGGCTCTCTCGATG
>JBLFWR010000027.1:0-30079 GCA_047611725.1 Binatia bacterium
GATCCTTGAACCCCCCGAGCAGCTAGAGGGCTTGAAGACACTCGGCGCTCAGCTCTTCGCGCAGAACGGCTTCTATCTGGAGGACATTCAAATCATGCGCGCCAACGCGACGCGCTTCGATGAGCTCGACGGCCTATTCGTCGGTGAAGCCGCCAAGCGGGTGGGGATGGACGTGTGGGAGTTCTACGCCCGACTCGTCGTGGAGAGCCACCGCAACGCCCGCGTACTCTCAACCTACGTCGATGTCGGCCTGTTCGAGTTCGAGGAGGCCGTGCGCAAGATGACAGGCGCTCCGGCCGAGCGCCTGGGCTGGAGTGACCGGGGCTTTGTGCGCGACGGGTGCGCGGCCGACCTCGTGGTTCTCGACCGCGCGCAGCTGCGCGACCGCGCGACCTTCGAATCACCGGCCCGTTTTCCGACGGGTATCGAGAAGGTTTTCGTTGGCGGCGTTCTGGTCGTGGACGGAGATCGCTACGACGCGAGTGCGTTGGCGGGACAGGTCTTGCGCTCCTGAATCACGAGCGCGCTGGCCGATGATCCGGTTCGCTTAGCCGTGGCGCGTACGCGATCCTCATTGATGTCGGCGGCAACAACCTTCATGCCGCGCGCAACAGTCTGCGCGGACTGTTGCATCTAATCAGCGCCGGATTTGTCATCCGAGCTCCGAGCTCCGAGCTCCGAGCTCCGAGCTGCCCTGCTTTAGTTCGACGCGACTTCGCGCGCTTGGAGCGCGATTACTCTTAGTGCGCCGACAACGCTTGGTTCCCGTTCCGGGCGCCGACTCTTTTCCACAAGTTGTCCGACGGAGTGTGGAAGTCGGGCGCGACGCGATCGCGGTCGCCGTGTTTGGTCCGGTACTCGGGGGGCGGCAACGGGCCCTCGTCAACGGTGCTAATCACACGAGCACGGGGTTGGTTCGGCTCGGCTCGTACGACGCGCGCGTCCTTATCGCTTGCGAGTTTGTGTGAGGTCTTGCTTGGTTTGGCTGCCGCCGATTTTACCGAGGCACTGCGAGTTTGTGCAGCCACCTCGCCTTCTGATTTCTCTCCCGTGTCGGCCCAAACCTGCGGTTCGCCCATAGGGGCTGGAATGCTGAGACGATCGGAGTGTCCGCTTGTTGGCAAAGTGGCCGGCTTGCCGCTTTGAACCGCTGCCGGTCTCACCAGCGGCCTGGCTGCAGGACGCGGGGCTGGTGCTTGCCGCACGGCTGCGGCGGGAGCGCGTTCGCCGGGTGCGAAGAATCCGGGCGGGGGAGCAGGCGGTGGCAGCATCGGAGGCAACGCGGCGTCAGCCTTTAGCACGGCACGGGAATGTGCGGCTTTCGGTTTTGCCTTGGTTGGCGTCGGAATCGATACGACTGCCGGGGCGATTGCAGAACCGGGAAGAGATGCCCGCCCGACGGACGCGCTCTCGGGTAGAACGGCACGTCGAACCGGCGACTCTTTAGGTGCAGACGCACGGTGCACTGGGCCGGAGGGAACGTCTCCTTCCATCGGCGGTTCGATGTCGTTTACTGCAAAGTGCTCACGCGCAATCGACGGCTCGCCCGCGCGTGGTGTGACTACGCCGGTCGAGTCCATTTGCACGGCCGACGCAGGTCGCGCGGCCGGACGCTTCTTCGGTTCGCGTTTCAATGAGGCAGTGTTGGTCGGGGCCGTGGCGACCGGCTCGGTTGCTTCGAGTTTTGGGAACGTGACCACGGGCAGTTTCGTGCGTGAGATGGTCGCAGTGGAGATCGAGCCCACGCCTTCGCGGGCGGCGCGGTCATGTTGCGGGCTCGTGGGAACTGCAGGTCTAGCGGCCGGTACCGCAGGAGCTGCAGGAGCCGGTTGCACAGCAATGGTTGGGGCTTGTGGTTTGTTGGTGGCCGGGAACATACCGGAGCCCGCATCCATCGGTACGCCGTCGTTTGGGGACTTGCGACCGCGATACAGTGCGTAGTTGGGAGAGTTTCCTTGGCCAGGCGGCTGCGAAGGTACGAGATGTCGTTCATGCGCAGGCAGGTTCATGCCGAGCACTTCGAGCTTGAAGCGAACTTCCGCCAGGTGAAGCGAGGCCCGGGCCTCGTCTCTTGTAATGATGCGATAGCCGTCGGTGTCGATCGCGGAGTTGCCATCGATGGCCATGAAGCGCTTGAAGCGGCCATCCAGCCCAGGCTCCAGTGACCCAAGCCGTTCCAGCAGGTGTTCGTGCTGCACCACGATCTGGTGCGCGTCGTTCGTCATTTTGTAGCGCCAGCCGTAGCCGAAGTCGTAGGTGACGAAATGCGGCGGAGGTTTTCCGGCGGCAGTGGTTTCGGCGTTTCGTTGGCGGGCTACGGTTTCCGATCCCGAGTTCATCTGCATGCGACGCTTGTGGGGGGACACATAGTCGGCGCGTGCGTGGGCGGTCACGGTAATGATCTCGGACTCGGCCACGATCGACTCGGCCATCGAGAAACTCGGGGCGAGCGAGAACCAGAGCGCTACAGCCATCGCCGGGGCGATCGCTTGGCCTGCTCGCTTAGCTTTTTCAGAGCGGCTTGCGCCGCCAGCATGTGGAATCATGCTTCGTCCCCTTTTGGCATCGAGTTTGATTGCGATGCCGGTCTACAAACTAAGAGCGAAGCAACATCCGAACGAGTCCTGTCTACCGCTGGTGGAGACCGCGTGTCAACAAAACGCGTACACGTCTCGCGAATGAGAAGTTGCTGAATTTAAAAGCGAATTCGCTTAGTACATGTTAAGTCGATTAGTTCGTCCGTGAGTTCGCGGTGTTGCGTGATGTGTGTCGACGTTCGCCAACCGTGAACACCTTTGACGACCCCGATTAAGGCGATGAACGCTCGAAGTTGAGAAGTTGGGGGTGTCGTTGGCTCGTCAGCGCACCCGCTTCTCACGAAACGCTACAAGAGCGGTCGTGGGGTGCGGATGTGGCGATCGCGTCCATGACTGTTTGCGGCAGGCGATCTTGGGTTTGCTCGAACACGATGCGTTCTTCGTAGCGAATGTGGCGATCCAGGAGGTCACCAAAAGCGGCAACCTGATCCCCGTTTGCGCCACTTACCTCTAAGAATTGGCGAAGCTCCTGATGCTCGGCGGCAATGCGTTCGGCCATCGTCGCTTCTCCAAGTTCCCTTAGAGCTGGGAGCAAGAGTTCTTCCTCAACCCGAAAATGGTCGGCCAGGTGGTCGAGGCCGAGCTTTTTGGCCTGGGACCAGGCTTCGTCGACCGTCAGATCGCCTTGCCCGGCTCCCGCGCGCTTGCAACGAAAGGCCACAATCAGGGCTGTGTGGTGGCTGTCGGAAAGTCCGTGCAGTTCTTTGCGGCGTTTCATGGGGAATTGCGCTCTTCGCAGCGGAAGGCAGCGGCCGAGTTAGCACGTGGCCTGCGCCGAGTCGTGTGTCGACTCTAAGGAAGTGACTCGGTTCGTTGCAGTAGTCGAAATCCCTCGACCTAAAAATTCGCAACGTTGCGGTATTCGCCGCGGCTTTCTGCAGCCGGGACCGCAGCTTCCAGATGCCAGGGCGGATCGTGGATGACGACAAAATCGGGTTGGTCTCTGGTCAGCCACTCGTAGACATCGCCGCGGCAAACGCGCTGCGCCGCAGCGATGCGCGCGACGCTTTTGCCTGCAACCGCATCGTAACTTCGCTCCAGCCGCCGGCCGCGAATAGCCAAGCAAAGAAGTAGAAGGGCGCATAGTACCAGGTCATGTAGGGAATGTTCAGAACAACATAGAACGCAGTCACTGTGGCCATAAACACAAGGGCGACCCGCCGCAGGTCCATAGGCCGATTGCCACCAGGTAAGCAAAGCTGCCACTGACAAGAATCGATCCCCCGAAAAAGCGATCGGTGTGGGTGACGGTCGACAGCACGAAGTTTTGATTCCACCAAAGCCCGGAAGCGCCTTGGCCAATCTTGGCAAGCCCGGAGGCAGAAAGCGCCGAGCCATAGTAGAACAGGTTGCCGACAAGCTGTGCCCCGAACACGGTGGCTGGAATCGCGACCAGGCGCAGTGGCGGCAAACGCCTTTGGTCGAGATCACGTCGGCCGCGATGATGGCAACAAGAAAGACACCCTCTGGTCGCGCCATTACGGTTGCGGCCAACGCCAAGGCCAGCGGTGTTGGCCGGTCTGTAACATAGAAAAAGACACTCAGTCCGACCAAGGCTGAGAACAGCATGCCTTCCATTCCGTAGGCGTAGTAGGCGTATGCCGAACTGGTAACGAACAGTGCGGCAACGAATCGATGAGCGACCGGAGCCTGCGGCCGTGCAACCCCAAACAACGCGGCGACCATCACGGCACAAGCCGCAGTCGCCGCGCAGCTGATCAACCAAGCAGCGTACGCGACGTCGCCAACAATGAACCCACCTGCCAAAACCAAAGATCCGAACAGCGGCGAAGTCAGGCCGTTTACGAGTTCACCCGGGTTGTAAACGAGTCCGTGTCCAGCCAACGCGTTGGCTGCGAAGCGCAGATAGATCAAGCCATCGTCCACCGCGTGATCGCGGTGGCGCCATGACAGCGCCACCCAGATAATGATCGGAAGAATCGCGAGAAGCTTGGTTCCAATGCGAGCCACGGGTGCGTCTACTTGTTCAGTTCCTGATGCCCGATGTGAACTTCGACGTCGGGGTGCGCAGCCGCGAATCGTCGCAATTGGCTAAGTGATTCAACCGAGCGTGGGCCGTCATGCGAAAACGTTCCCGACTCCACACCGTTCTCCCAACCAAACGCGGTGTGACTGCCGTCGCCAACCAGAAGCTTTGCGCCCTCGGTAGTTCGAACAAGAAACGCCGTGCTGCCTAGTGTGTGCCCAGGGATGTGAAGTGCGTAAGCGGAACCGTCGCCGAAAATGTCAACGACGCCTTCGAAGCGATTGCCGTCGTCGGCAGTGAATTGCCATTCGCGAAGGGGACCGCTGGTCTCAAGAAAGTAATCGAGAGTGCCTTGTATGAACATGTGCACGAACGCTGTTGCGCTTGTCTCACCCGGACCCGCGTAAACAGGTGTGCCGCTAGGAACGTCACGAAGTCCCATCACATGGTCGAGATGAACGTGAGTCAAAAAGACTCCGGAAAGTTCGCCGCCGCCGGTTTGCCAATTCTTGAGCCAGGCGCCGGTCGAAGTGTGGATCTTTAACAAGTCCATGTTCATTGCTTGTTCCACTAGAAAGGAAACCCCGGTGTCGGCCTCGGGCTGTGTGAACGCATCGCCAACACCGGAGTCAACGATGTAGGTCCCGAAGCTCGGGTGGTCCAAAACGTAGAAGTAGATTTGGATTGGCTCCAGCCCGCCTTCGATGCCGGCCGCCTTGGCCAGTGGGTGATCCAGGTTGATCAGGCCGGCGCGGTCTACCTGCCAATCAGCGGCCACCACGCGGCTGAATCGAATCGGGCCGGGTGTCGCCAGCCCGGCCACCAGTTCGTCGCTGGAGGCCTGTTTCCCGAGATCGGAAGGCTGGGTCGGATGAGTGCTGGCCGTACAGGCGGCGGCGAAAAGCGCGAGTGACAGTATAGGGAAGGAAGGGGTTAGCATTGCAGGATCTCCAAGCCGGTGGTTCCGGCGGTTTATGAAGGAGAGAGTGCTCTATTCTTTAAAGCATGACTATTACCTAAAAACGTATGGTATTATCTGTTTATGGATATATCGTGGCTCGACGCCCAGACCTTCCTAGCCGTGGCAGAAGCCGAAAGCATGAGCGGCGCCGCCCGTTCCCTAGCGCTGGGCCAACCCACGATCAGCCGACGCATTGCCGAACTGGAAGGCCGCGTCGGCGCCCAGCTCTTCACGCGAGGCAAAACCGGAGCCCGCCTGACGGACGAAGGCGCACGCCTGTTGCCTGCCGCCCGTGAAATGGCCCGCTGGGCCGGAGAGTTTGGCCGTCTGGCCAGCGGCGCCGAAGCCGAAGCCGTTGGCGTCGTGCGCGTTGCCGCGCCTCCAGGTTTCGCGTTTGAGTTTCTCGCGCCATTGGCTCGCATTGCCAAAGACCGTCTTCCCGGCATTCGTCTTGAAGTGCTGGCCGCCGTCGAACACTTAGAACTATCGCGTGGCGTCGCCGACCTCGCCATGCGCACCCGCCCACCCGGCGAACCAGAACTAACCACCATCATAAGTCGCGAAGTTGAACTCGGCGTCTTCGCGTCGCCCGAGTACGCCGCGCGCGTTCCCAAAGGCGCAACCGTTGCCGACCTAGACTGGATCACTTGGGCCTTCCCGTTCGAACAACTTCCCCCGCGTCCCCAACTCGAACGTTGGATCCCCGATTTCGAAGCGGCCTTCGCCTCCAACGACTTCCTCGTTCAAAAAGCCGCCGTCACCGCAGGCTTAGGCGTGATGATTTTGGAACGAGGGCGCACGCTGATTTCAGCCGGCCCCGAGTTGGTTGAACTTGACGTTGGCCTACCGCCATACACCGGCCAATGGCATCTAGTGTGCGCGAAAAGCATGACGTTCGTGCCACGCGTGAAACGCGTTGCGGATTTGATTGTGGAGTTTATTGGGGAGTGAGGAGGGGGCTATCTTTGCTAGCGAAGGCAGCAGGCCAACAGCCCGCGCGGAATGTTGAGAACTCTCTCGCTGATTAGCGAACCGCCACCACCCCCGCCACCGACTTACGGACATAGATCCAGTCGCAACGCTACGGTGGTCGCACTTGCCTCGCTTGGGTACAGCCCCACCATCGCCGAGGCACGAGCTACTGCATACTTGCCTACCTTAAGAGCATGAATCGCTTCGACCGTCGGGCGATCTTTGTGGAGCACGGGCACTACGCAGCGGGTCTTCCCCCTTCGCAGAACTTGGAGGCGCGCGCCGTCCAAGGAATGCTCGATCGCCTTGCTGTGCTGCATCCCCACCCACTCACCATCTTCGCGATCTACGATCCAAAGCCGCAATTCCGCCGACCGGCCTGCGCTATCAGCGGCATACAGCGACACCACCTCTTCGAGTTCCGACATGGTTGCGTACAGGCCGAAGAAGAGCACAACAGGGCTCGCCGCCAACGCTAACCGACCAAGCGCGCGCGGCGCTGTGGACCAGAAAAGAATTCCGCCAACCACCAGCGCACCGAGTCCACCAAACAGATTGGCGCCACGCGGCACAGGGTAGGCGCCTTCGTGAAGGAAGCGCACCGAGAACACCGCAATGCCAACAGCGAGTAGCGCGCAGGCGACTATGATTGGGACTTTGGATGATGGGCTTGAGGTCGTCATTTCTATTTTCCTAGGATCCGGAAGTTACAGCTTATGGAGCATCCACAGTACGCATTTAAATCGAGAGTCTTGAACAGTCTGCGCGACCTGTTGTTGGGAGGCGGTCACTTTTATTGCGCGCCGCGCGATCAGCGTTCGACAAACTGCATGCGTACGTCGTAGGCCGCCAGGGCAGCATCGGCCGTTATCAGTGTCATCTTCTCCAGATTGGCCTGAGCGATGAGCAACCGATCGAAAGGGTCGCCGTGGTGCGCGGGTAGCTCGGCGACCGCTAGAGCGTGACGATGGCTGATGGCGAGCCCTTGGCAACCACTGGCTTGCATCCGACTCGGAACGTAATTCGCGGGACGATCGGGAAGTGTCAATTTACCCAGCGCGACCTTGATCGCGATCTCCCAGGAACTCGCCGCCGACAAGAACAGTTTGTTCTCTGGCAGCTCCAGCTTACGCAACAACTTGGCCGGGATGCGTTCGGGAGTCGTTTGGAGCCAAAGCCAACAGTGGGTGTCGATCAGGTAGTTCACGATTCAAAGGACGCGAGAATCTCCGGTGACAAAGGCTCGTCGAAATCCTCGGGCACCTCGAAACGACCGCGATCCAAACCAAAGCGACGTTTGACCGGCTCGAGAATGGGAACCATCCGCGCCACCGGTTTCCCGGCTCGAGAGATCACAACCTCTTCTCCCGCCGCTACGCGCCGCAGCAGCTTCGAGAAATGGGTCTTGGCCTCGTGGATGTTGATTTCCATAGGGCAAGAATGGACTAGGCGCTTAGTCTAGTCCATGCCGGGCAGATAATGTCTTATGGTTCGTCGCTCGACAGGTGGTCAGTCCGCAAGATGGGTGCACCCGGATGGGCAAGATTAGAACCGGTTGATTGCCCGCCGTTCAGGGCAGCCTCTACTACCCAAAGTGCTGCGCGCTGAGGCAAGGGCGGTTGATGACGCGGCCGGGATACAACGCCGCCACAACCACAACCACAACCACAACCACAACCACAACCAAGCCGCACTCTACTTCCGCCGAATCTTCATGCCCACCACCGCCGCACCGCAAAAGTTACCAACAGTCGGCGCCGACTGTTGTGCGGATGAACCGGTGCCCACGCTGTTAGGACTTACTCGACTTCACCGGTGTCGGTGGGCGGCAACTACCCCGGGATCATGTCTACTGGCTAACCGCCCCCAACACCTATTCCATTCCGGAATAGCAATGCCCTCGGCAGCCTGTCCGGGTCTCGACGCCCCCGATAATCTGAGTCGCCGCTAATCGACAGCTCCGCAAGGGCCTGGCGATTGGCAGCGGGAAATAACCCGAGTGTTCCGACTTCTTGCCTTAGTCAGCCGCCGAGAGCTGGCTGCTCGCCCCTACCGGGTGATCCTATTCGTGTGCGCTGTTGCGGTGGGAATCGCGATGGTCACGGCGATGCGCGTTTCCACCGACCGCATCGTGACCGCTTACAGCGACCGTCTCCTACAGATGTCCGGCAGAGCCGACTTGCAGGTAACACTTGGTACCGGTGAGGCGGGGTTCGATGAAGAGCTGACCGCTCGCGTTAAGGCTGTACCGGGAGTGAAAGCTGCCGGGGCGGTGGTGCGCGGCGCGCTGGTGTTCGAAGACGGTGAGGTGCTGGAACTGTATGGCATCGACCTGCTCGACGATGACATTCGCCAGCTCTACGACTTCGAAGTGCTCGAGCGCGAGCCCGATGACTTTACGATCGTGAACGACGCTCACGCGGTCTTTTTGCCAGAAGCTGTCGCTGCGCGCCGCGGGTTAACGCTCGGAGATTCGGTCGCCATGATCTCGACAGTCGGGCGTGCCTATTACACCGTGCGCGGCATGATCGAGCCGCCGTCGATGGCACGCGCCTATGGTGGGCGGATCGCTGCCATGTATTTACCGGCGGCCCAGGCGGTCACCGGTCGCCGCGGGAAACTTGGATTTTCTCTGATCGACCAGATCGATGTTGCGTTAGCCGAAGGCGAGAGTCTTGAAGAAGTCCAGGCAGGAATTGCAAAGATAGCGGGCAGTGACTTTGCGGTTATGCCGCCTGCGCAGCGCCGTGTCGCCAGTGCACGAACTGTCGAAGGTTTGCGCTCTACTCTTATCGGAATGAGTTCGGTGGCCCTGTTGGCGGCCATGTTTATTGTCTACGCGACAACTGCCGGACTCGTTGTTTCTCGCTCACCGCAGGCGGCAACGTTGCTGTCGCTCGGTATGCAGCGTCGCACAATTGTCGTAATCACGATTCTCGAAGCAGGGTTACTGGGGCTTCTCGGTTCCTGCATCGGAGTGGGAGTCGGCTATGCCCTGGCGGGCTTCGTCGCGCCAGACGTAGCGGGTGGAATGAGTCTCAACTACTCGATGGACTTCGGCGTCGGTGAATCCCAAAGCGGTGGCACGGGGCTGTTTACCGTCGCTTTGCAGCATTGCCTGCTTGGTTGTGTCGCGGCAGCCCTATCCGCAGCGGTTCCTGCGCGAGCGCTTCTCCATCTCGATCCGCTTGAAATTCGTAATCAGCGCGTCGCGATGGCGAGTCGCCTCGCAGAGAGTTCGCTGTTCGCCAACTTGGGCGCCGTTAGTGTGGCCCTGGCTGGTGTCGGCGCGCTGGTTTGGGGCGTGCGGGTTCAGGACCCGGTCGCGACTGCGACCGGCGGTGTGTTGGTTACGTTCGGCTTCGTCCTCGTCTCTCTTCCTTTTTTACGGCATCTCGTTCGCGCTTTCGCAGCCATTCTTCGTCGAACCGCGGGTGTGCCCGGGCGCATCGCGGGAGAGGAACTCGAGCGTTCTTGGGGACACATCGCGACGACCGTGGCTGCGATCGGTCTTTGTATCGGCGTGGCCATTGCGGCGGGGAGCCTGGCGCGAAGCTTCCGGTCGTCGGTTGGCTCTTGGTATGGATTCAGTGGCGATGCGCTCGTGACTTCACGACGTTCAGAAGGTGGTTGGCTCGCCGCTCCCATTCCATTGTTCCAAGCCGACCGCATTGCCGCTCTGCCCGAAGTGGCGGCGGTTGAGACACTGCGAGTCTCGCATGGAAGATTCTACCGCGGCGAACGCATCGCGTGGGCAGCGGTGAGTCGGGGCTTCGCCGCTGCAGCTCTCGATGAGTCCCGTCGACCCGAGTGTTCTGATTGCGCGGATGCGCTTGCTTCCATCAACGCGGGGCAGGGAGTCGGGGTCTCACGCAACTTCGCCCTTCGCTTCGGGGCCATGATCGGCGACCCCATGCGACTGGGGACGACTCCGGTTCTGAGTTCGTTGCCGATCGTGGCGATTGTCGATGACTACGTCTCGGACAAAGGGTCGATTTTGATGAGTCGTGAGCTCTATGTGAGTGCGACACATGATGAGCGCACTAACTTTGTCGGTGTTTTGTTAGCGGATGGCGCGAGCGTGGATGATCTACGTTCGTCGCTTTTTCAGTCATTCGACGGTGGCGCGGCACTGACGGTTGTTTCAACGGGCGAGATGATGGCGCGTGTGGGCGGCATGATTCGGCAAGCATTTGCAGATGTGGATACGATTCAATTTCTCGTTGTCATCATCACGCTTGCCGCGATTATAAATTTGTTCTTCGCCAGCGTGCTCGAACGTCGTCGGGAATTTGCGCTGCTTCGGATCGTCGGTGCCGATCGCGAGACGGTACGACGGGCGACCGTGCTCGAAGGGGTCGTGATCGCCTGCACGGCGTCGGCCCTGGGAACCTTAACGGGAGCGGTTGCAGCGTGGACGTGGGTCCGTTTCAGCTATCCAGTACTTGTAGGCTACGTACTTAATCTCGATTTCGCATGGCCGACGGCGGGCATTTGTTTTATTCTGGCGGTCGTCTCGGCGGTTGGCGCAAGTTATGCGGCGACTGCCGGTGACCAAGCTGGGGAACAACTGGCCCAGTTGGCTCGTCTCGAGTAGGAGGCGATGGTACGAAAGGCCTTTGGGATGCGACCTTTAGATTTCCATGACACTGAGTCCACGCGCGAAACACCCGGCGTGGACACCTTCTTGCTCGGCACCGGAAGCGCGCTGCCGACCCAGATCATCGACTCGGCGGTCCTCGAGGAACGCCTAGACCTAGCGCCGGGGGCGCTGGTTGATGCCTTTCAAGTTAAGTCGCGTCATTGGTCTCGGCCGTTGGACGGTAGGCGCCCGGTCGCGGGTGAAGCCTGTAGTGACCTTGCAGCCGAAGCTGGCCGGCGCGCGCTGGAGTCCTGCGGCCTTGCGCCGCGAGATATCGACCTACTGGTCGTTGCCTCGAGCACTCCCGATTTCATCAACCCCTCACTCGACTATTTGGTGGGAGCTAAGCTCGGACTCGGTAGTTGCCTGCGCTTTACGATTCAAGCTCCATGCACCGGACTGTTTCGTTCGCTCGTGTTGGTCGATGCGTTGCTCCGGGTTGGGCGCGCGCATAACGCGTTGGTGATTGCTGCAGAGACAATCTCGCCGTTTTTCTCTTTGGATGCGACAGGGCCATTGGATCAAAGACTGAGCGCCGGCTTGTATGCCGACGGTGCCGGTGCCGTCGTCGTCTCATCGCAAGGTGACCGCGGGCGGCTTCTATTTGCAGAATCGACGACCCACTTTTCCGAAGACCCTCCTGGCATTTTCTTTCCAGGCCGCCTTTCTGCCCGCCCGGACGGTCCAGCGGATGGTTCGCTTCGAGACGAAGTCGGCTACCAGGATTTCCGTCGCGTACTTCGCAGGGGAGGGGAGTTGACAGCCAGAGCGGTACGAATTGGTCTCGACCGCGCTCGCTGGAGTGCATCGGCCGTAGACAAGTTTTTAACGCATCAAGCTACGGGTGGGATCAAGCGAATTGCTGATTTACACGGCCTGCCGGGAGAGAAATTTCCGGTCAATATTGGTCATGTTGGAAATACGATCTCTGCTTCGATTTTGATTCTGATGGACGAACTCGCACGCGAGGAGTCGTTTACGTCGGGAGAGCGAATTATTTTGGCCACCGCGGAGAGCTCTTCGTGGAGCAGCGGTAGCGCAGCGGTGATCTGGTAGTCTCGTCGTACCTTAGGATCTTTTCTGGCGATGGTGGCGCCGCTTAAGAAAGACTACGAGGTCCCCGATGCTTCACGCAATTTCTTGATTCGCGACTAAGACGCCAAGTTAGGGGGCGACTTCGGAGAGGCTTTCGGTGGAGCTATCCCAGGTGTGTCCAGCAAGGCCACGTCCTCAGAAATCTTACCATCTTCAAGACGGACGATTCGGTCGCAGTACGCTCCCCAGATCGGGTCGTGGGTCACAGCGAGAATCGTGACTTTCAAGTTTTCGTTGATCTCGCGAAGCAGATCGAGCACCGAACGCCCAGCTGTGGAATCCAAGTTTCCCGTCGGCTCGTCGGCCAAAATAATCGAGGGGCGAATGGCTAAAGCGCGTGCGATCGCTACGCGTTGCATTTCTCCGCCCGAAAGCTCGTGAGGTTTGTGGTCACTTCGTCCGCTCAATCCGACGGTTTCGAGTACTTCCGTTACGCGTCGATTCTCTTCGTCGGGAGGGAACCCGTCCAATCGAAGAGGGAGCGCAACGTTTTCGTAAGCTGAGAGATAAGGAAGCAGATTGAAGAACTGAAAAATAATCCCGACCTCACGTCGACGGAGCATGGTTAGCGCAGCATCGTCCATTTCGGTGATTACGCCGTGGGCGATTTCGACGCGACCGCTGTCCGGAGCCAGCAATCCGGCCGCGCAGTGCAACGCGGTACTTTTCCCAGAACCACTCGATCCCATGAGTGCACACATTTGTCCGTGAGGGATGTCGAGGTCGAAGTCGAGCAGCGCCTGAACTTGGGTTCGGCCTTTGCCGAACGATTTACATACACCTTGGAATTTGATCACGACGGGATCGGCTAATGCCGTGCTTCCTTGATCAAGGTACGCTCAACATGCTCGATCCAAGTAATGTCGGCGCGCACTCGCATTGCGGCACCATCAAGCACTAGTTCGGTGGCACGCATATCGACCCCGGCTTTTTCCAATTGGCGTCGCCTTCGAGCGAGCTTGCCGAGCCGTTTAAGATAAATCGCGCGTTGATCCTTGATGAGGCGGTGGAGTTTGGTGGTGTCGTCGGCACCGAGAAACAGAAGTTTAAGAATCAGCTCGTCGCGCAACGGTTGGCCCTGCTCGTCAACCGGTTGAAGTAGCCAGTCGTCTAGAGTGCGGCGACCCTGTTCGGTGATGCGGAAGACCTTCCGGTTGGGGCGTCCGTGTTGGATGAAGTCTTGGGAATTGAGCTCTCCGTCACGTTCCAGAAGGTCTAGTACGCGGTAGAGGCGGCCGTAGTTTACCTGCCAAAACTCGTCCGAAATCGCTTGGCAGTCGGTCTTCAGCCGGTAGCCATGGGTCCCATCTTCTTTGCTCGCGATTAGCCCGAGCACTGCGTATTGGAGATTGCCTTGTCCCATCGGTCGTCTAACCCACCCCGGTTGGAGTACGTTAACGAACCATACTGCCCCGCCTCCGGTCAACAAGACCGAGCCAAATTCTCCGAATTGTTGTTCCGGAGCGGGATAGGGACGGTGCGGAATTCACGGAAGCGTCTTCTAAGCAGGTCATGTGCTGCTATCCCGACGTGCCCCCATGTTCGTTCGTAGGGCTGTTTCCGGTCGGTAGCATTTCGTTTCTGGTGCAACCCACCAGTGCCTTGCCCTAACGACGACGGGCACCAATTTTCAAACCAACACGCCGAGCTACCAACGAATCGAGGAGTACCGCCCTGCGCAGCCGCAACCGCCTGGAGGTTGCGGTCCCGGGTTTATCGCGCTTGCGGAGAATTCGTCGGTGCGCTCGACGTGCTGGCGCGCAGTATCGGGTGCCGGTTGTAGTGGTGTCAAGTTTGTAAAAAACGGCGGGATTACTGAGTACGGCCAATAAAAGCGCGCTGTGTGCGCGCAATAAAAAACGGCGCTTCGAGAATCTCGAAGCGCCGTTTTTTGCTCGCTTGGTGCGAGCTAGCTTTGTACGAAACCTTAGGGGCCGAAGATTTCGAACTGTTTGTTTTCGGGCTGTACGGTTCCTGGAGTGGAAGCGTGGCCGCCGTTGTCGATTAAGGTGTCGTCATTGGGGCCACCGATCATGCGGGCTTTCTTGCCGACATCGATTTGGCCGATGGTCACGGTGTCGAAACCGGGACCGGCGTTAACCAGTACCTTGCGCTCGTACTCAACGTTGGTGACTTCGATGCTGTCATCGTCGTTGCCCGAAATGATTTTCAAAACGTTCTTGAACTGACCGGTGTTCATAACGGTGATCACATCGTTGCTGTCGTTGGTCTTGATGCCGCCGCGGAACGAGCCGCCATCAATAGTGATGGTATCAATGCCGTCGCCGGTTTGGATCTTGCTGTTCTTGGTCAGGTCAGAGTCAACGATGTCAACGGTGTTGGCACCGTCGCCGAGAATAATTTTTACACGCTTGCTGACCAGCACGGTGTCGATCAGGATCGTGTTGTCGCCGGCATCGTCGGTGATTTTCAGGTTAACACTGACATTGAGCTTTTTGAGCAGGTCAACGCCGACAATCTCAAGATTGTCGCTGCCGCCGCCCAACTCGATGATGAAGTCGCGATCGGCGACGCCGACTTCATCAGAGGCGCCGCCGTTGATGGTTGTTCCGTCGTTGCCGGTCACCAGGAAAACGCCCGAGGTGGCCGTATCATTGATGGTGATGTCGTTGGCGAGGCCGTCTCCGGTCACGACCAAATTGTCTCTGCCGTCAACGCTCACACTGACATTGCCGGCTGCGAAGGCGTCGGACGAAGGCAGGAGCACGATGGTTGCTGCGAGTCCTAGCCCGCAAGCGCTTACCCCGTATCGTGTTAAAAACATTGTTCGATAGCCCTCCCTGGTGCAATTATGGTCGGCGTTCGCCAACCGAATCGGGGGTAGTTTCCCCTCTTGCGACGTTCTGTGTCAAACCGGGTTTTCTTGGCTTAGCAGGGGGCAGACGCTTTGTTTGGTGTGATCGGTGTCGCGAAGCTCCTGACCGGTCGTTTAGGCGCCGGTGTTACGCTTGTGTCGCAGTGATTTCGAGTTCACAGCGCCCATCAATGCGGCCTGCGAGCCGCGACGCGGCGTTGGTCAGCCGCATCTGCCAGCCGTATTTTGCGTCCAGTGCGCCATACACTCTCTGGATCAATTGAGCTTCGTCACCCCGCGCCGGCTCACTTCCAATCACGCGGGCCTGGCCCGGCAACCATAGGCCTGGGGAACCACCACGCCAATCACACGCAGCCAGCGCGACGCCAGGGCTGCGCAGAATGCGCTTCACCTTCCACGAGGCGCGCTCGGTAAAGACATACAGCCGATCGTCAAATACGACGTGCCACACTGGGGTTCGTACGCCCGAGCCATCGCGTCGATAGGATTCGAGTGAGACATAAGGCTGTGCGGCTAAAGTACTGAAGTTGTTATCTTCCACGAAGTTTTTCCTGTTGCGGCGTACGGCGCGCTTTCGTGTGTCTGCGTCGGGTGACACGTGGGCTGCATAAAGAAGGGGAGGCGACTCGATCCTGTCGCGGGTGGGCTCTAGGCGCACCCGTCGGCGCGTCGGATGACGACCAGGCGGCCAAGCATCTCGGCCGCAACCGGCTCGGTGACGGGAGAAAGTTCGATTCGCGGCCCAACCCCTTGAACCACCTGAACGCCGTCGGCGGTCTCGATAAACCCTTTCACGCGAAGAGCTCCCAGCGCGGCCAGGCGCTCGGTGATCTGGCCGGGGTCGGTTCCGGCGGCGATTTGGATTTCGTGGGTTTCGAAGTGCTCGTGAGTGTGGGGGCGCGATTGGGCGGGTAGGTCGCGCCGCTCGGCGCGTGTCCCACCGGGGTCAGGCGGAAACAGCAAAGCCGGGTCTGCATCGCCGTTCAGGCTTCGAATAATTGGCGCGTCGGGCTGCAATTCGGAAAGAAATTGTTCGGCGCGCAGGGCGTCGGCCTCATCGACCAAATCAATTTTGCTCAAAACGATGAGGTCGGCCGACGAAACCTGGTCTTCGAAGGTGCCGGCAAGGTCGCGCCCGGTGGCAATCTGTTCGGCGCTGGCCACAACAATGGCGATCTCGTCGGTTGACCACGCGCGTACCGGATCGCGCCAGAAATTGATCAGCGTGTCGTAGGGCAGGGCGACCCCCGAGGTCTCTACGATAACGCGTTCGGGGCGCGAGCGTTGCCAGACTTCTTCCAGCGTCACGAGCAGATCGTCGGAAAGTTTGCAGCACACACAACCGCCTGCCAATTCGACATACTCGGCGGCGCTGTCACCGAGAAGCGCTTGGTCGATGCCGAGTTCGCCAAACTCGTTCGAGATCACGGCCGTTCGGATACCGGTGGCCTGGCCTGCTTCCAGTAAGCGACGCACCAACGTGGTTTTCCCCGAACCCAGAAAGCCCGACACGACGAGACATTGGGCATGTGTATTGGAGCCGCTCATGGTGCGATGACGACAACGCCGCTGTTGCGGTGAACGCCGATGCTGATGTAACTGCGCACCAGCCCCGCGAGCTTCCAGTACAGTGCGCCCGACGCGGTTCCGTCTTCGATTGTTTGCAACACTTGTTCGAGCGCGCCCAGCGCCGAAGCGGGAAGTTCGCCTTCGCCATGCGCGCCCCACACGGTTTTCAACTCAGGGTAGGTCGCGCGCAGTTTTTGTACCGAGGCCAAAGCGGCGCTGGTGTCGGCGCCGGGGCCGTAGAATTCGACATCGCCTGGAATCAAAAGGTCACCGCTGAAAAGCCGACCGCTGTCTTCGTCAACAATCGAAATAGACTCAGGCGTGTGCCCGGGTGTGTGTACGAGAATAACGCTGCGCCCACCCAGGTCGATTTCGGAACCGGGAGCGATCCAGTCGGTTACTTTGAGTTTCGGTGGCCACACACTCCAGCTTTCACGCATCGACGGCGTCAATGCGCCGTCGCTATCGGCGCGTTCGCGTAACTCGGGTAGGTCGGGAAGCGCGAGGCGTTCGTATCGGTGGGCGCTGCCCAGGTGTTCGGCGTGAAGGTGGGTGGGCACAACGGTAATCGGCAAGCGGGTTGCCGCGGTGACCATGCCGGTGATGTTTTTGCCCGAGCCGCTATCTACAAGCAGGGCGCGCTCTTCACCGACGATGACATAGGAAACGTTGGCCGGTTCGCTGCCTTTTTCGGTGATCCGCCAGGTCCCGCGGTCAAGCCGTGCAAGCTCGTGGTAGTCGTCGCTGGCCGAAAGCTTGAAGGAGTCGATGCGAGCCCAGGCCTGCGGCGCGAACGAAACACCAGCGCCTATCAGCGCGACCAGCGCGAAGGCAGTTCCAAAACTTAGAAAAAATCGTCTCACAGCCTTCCTCTCTATCTCGCGCGGCCGCGATCCGAAATTGCAAAATCCGCAATCAGTGTTGGGCGGGCAGTAGCTTCGGTTGTCTTGCGGCTGGCTTGTGGATGCTTAGGGCGTGGTTGGGCTGCCTGTGGCGGCTGTCGCGGCGATTCGCGGCGTAGGCTAGCGCCGCTGGCTAGCGGCGGGGCTTTGATGGGGGAGCGTTGGTCGGGTCTTCCGGCCAGGCGTGTTTCGGGTAGCGCCGTCGCAGTTCTTTTCTGACTTCCGTGTAGCCGCTGCGCCAGAAGCTGCCGAGATCATCGGTGACCTGCGCAGGACGACCGTTGGGAGCGAGCAAGTGCACTACAACCCGGGCACGTCCGTCGGCGATGCGCGGCGCTTCTGCCAGGCCGAACAGTTCTTGAATTTTAGCAGCGAGAATCGGCGGGGCATCGTCGCGGTACACCAGTTGCACACGTCGGCCGCTCGGAATCGTGGCGTGGGTTGGCGCATGGCGGTTGAGCAGCTCTACGGTTTTCCAGCCAATGGTTGCGGCCAGGGTGTCTCCGATTTTTGCTTTGCGAAGTTCGTCGAACGAGCGCCGTCCACGGCAAAGTTCGGGTAATATCGAGCGGATCGTATCGTCGTTGATCAAGGGCAGTTCGAGCTCGGGCATCGAGGTGGCAAGAAATGCCAAACGTTGGCGCAGACCGACAACGTGGGTGTTCTCTAGGTCGAGCGCGCGGCCGAGGTCAGTGGCAGCGGCTTCTGCCAACGCCGCCTCAAGGGCCGCGGTAGAAGGCTTGACGGGTTTCTCCTCAAGCACCAAGTCGTCGTAGAGCGTTTGTTGCGTGGCGGTGACACGCCCCGTGGCGGCATCAAAACGAACGTTTTCGATGCTGTTGATGCGGGCCGGATCCAACCATGCGCGCTCGACGGTTGAGGCGGTTCGAACCAGTGCCTCGGCGTGTGTGCCGCGGCGCCCCGCGTCCAATGTCACGCACACGAACAGTTCGGCTTCGTGCACTTCACTGCTCTCGTCGAGAACAACCCCACGTCCGCCACACAAAACACCTCGCACGCTTTTGGGCTCACGTCTTCGCGCCACACGGTCGGGCCAGGCTGCAAGCACGGCGCGAAGTACGGCTTCGTCGGGTGCGATTCGGCCCGCTCGACTTGCTCCACTCGCATCAGCTTCGGCATTGGCTTTGTGGCCGGTGTCGAGCTTCCGCGCGAACGCGCCCGCGTCGCCAAACTCTTCAACGACGCGCAGCAATTGCGATCGAGCCTGTTCAAAATTTCGTCCACCGGCTTCACCGGCGCGCACCCGATCCAGGGCTGCCAATACATCGGATTCCCATGCGGATGATGAGCGCGCCTGGTGGTCGCGGCCGCGCGATGGGTCCCTTTCCGAAAGCATGGCGGCTGCGGCTGCGCCGATTTGGGCATGGCCGAAACGGTGCGTTTCGATGAGCATTCTGGCGATTCGCACCGGGGCGGGGATGGCGACCAACATGCGGCCGATTGGTGTAATCCCGCGCTCGTCGATCGCACCGAGCATGGTCAGGGTGTGCTCGGCACGTTCGATGGCGATCGGTTCGGGGGCTTCGAGCCAGGGGAATTGCGTCGCGTCGCGTTCTCCCCAGGCTCGTAGTTCCAGCAGTGCGCGGGCGATGTCGGTGCGGCGAAGTTCGGGCTCTTCACGCGCACGCAGCGACAAATCTTCCTGGCGACTCCAAAGGCGCAGACAGATTCCGGGCGCCGTTCGTCCGGCGCGCCCTGTTCGTTGATCGGCTGAACTGCGTGCAACGCGAACTCGTACCAAGCGATCCATGCCCAAGGCGGGATCATAACGCATGACTTTGGCGAGTCCGGTGTCAACGACCGCGGTGACTCCTTGTATCGTCACCGATGTTTCGGCAACATTGGTCGCCAGAATGACACGTCGTTTCGCACCGCGGCGAAGAGCGGCGTCTTGCTTGTCGGGCGATAGGTCGCCGTACAGTTCAACGGTTTGGATGCCGGCGCTGGCGAGCGACGCTTCTACCGCACGCCTTGCGCGGCGGATTTCTCCAACACCGGCTAGGAACACGAGGATGTCGCCGGGGCTGCTGTCTAGCGCTTCGCCCACAGCGGAAGCGATCGCGGGTTCCAGCGGCGCGCGTTCCTGCGCCGGTCTCCATTGAACGTCAACCGGGAAGCTGCGCCCTTTGCTTTCGATGATGGGGGCGTTGTCGAGAAACGCTGCCACGGGTCCGGGGTCTAGGGTTGCCGACATTGCGCAAAGCTTTAGATCGGGCCGAGCCTCACGCCGGACTTTGGCGGCCATGGCCAAACCCAAGTCGGCGTCGAGGGAACGCTCGTGAAACTCGTCGAATAGAATTGCCGCCGTGTCTTCAAGAAAGGGGTCGGCCTGTAAGCGGCGCAACAAGATACCTTCGGTCATTACGACCAGGCGGGTGCGGGAACTTACGCGGCGATCGAAGCGAACTTCGTAGCCAATCTCGTCGCCGAGTTTACCGCCGCGCTCAGCGGCTATGCGGGCGGCCGCGGCTCGCGCAGCCATGCGCCGTGGCTCGAGCAGGATAATCTTGTCGGGGGCGTCAGTTTTGGCCCGCGACCCAGATTTCGCTGTGCCGTCAGCCGGAGTGTGGTCAGCCGGAGTGCGATCAGCCAGAATGCGATCCAGTAGGGCGGGGGCGACGCGGGTGGTTTTGCCAGCCCCGGTTGGGGCACGCAGCACGGCGACGCCACGATCGACGAGCGCGTCGATCAGTTGATCGAGTACTTCGTCGATCGGCAGTGGTGCCAACCTATTGTCGCGTCGGCTGCTCATTGAAGCTCGTTCGGGTCCGGCCAGGTGTACACTGTGGCAGACAATCGACCATATCCCTGGCTGTTAGCCGCACCCACGCGTGGGTGCTTTGGCCTATCCGGTGGCAGAATGTAGCCGAAACTTCGGCCCTTCCCAGCCCGGCCACCGAACACGTCCAACTCGAACGAGATTACAAGCAACAAAAATGTCATTTTTTTGAACCCTCGATGCGAAAAGTGGGTTCGTAAGCTCGGTTTGCGGAGTACATTCGTTGTTTGGTTGTTCCGCCCTGGGAACTGCCACCCAGGAATTGGAACCAACGTTGCCGAACGGAAACTCCACTGAAAACGGGCCCCGCTATATGGGGCCCCGCCATACGGGTCGCCAGCATACGGCGCGCCACCATACGGGCAGTGCATGCCAGGCTTTGGCGATACGTGCATGTTTACGGGTTCTGGAAAACCAGCGGCGCCTCGATCGAGTGATCGAACTCGCGCCGGCCATGCTCCAGAACACCAACGACCCCATCACACGTGGCCGTGTGGAACTGGCCACCGCAGAAGCGTTGTTGGTTACCGGGAGTCAGGCGCTGGCATTGGCGGCGTTTGAACGAGCGCTTACTGTGCTGCGCGGTGTAGCAGGTTGCGAAGCCGCCGAGATCCGCATTCGCGCACTCGATGAACTAACGGCTTGGGATGAAACGGAGCGCGCCGAGCGTTTACGCGTTCGCCTCAACGCAGAAATCGCACATTTCTTTTCCATCGCTGGCCCTAACGATGAGACCGCGTGGGTCTGGCTGGCGGTTTCGCGTCTTGCCTGTGAACGCGGCGACTTGGTCGAAGCAGCGACGGCGGCGCGACGATCGGCCGACAGCGCGTTCGATGCGCGCGTTCGCGACGCTGCACGAATTCAGGGCGTGATTTGCTTACGCCAAGCCCGGAAATTCGACGAAGCGGCGACCATGGCGAACGGTGTGTTGGGTCGGGTGGAAAGTGCGCGGGCACGTGCCGAACTGTACGTACAGCTCGGCCATGCGCTGTATGATGCCGAGAAACTTGATGAAGCCGAGGCCGCGTACCGCGCGGCTATGGAGGCGGCGCGCGCAGACGGTGATCTGGCTCGCGACATCGATTTCCTCGGGAGCATGGAAGCCTGGTTGGCCAACGTAGACTGCGACCGCGGCCAGCTCGACGCGGCGGAAGCCAGAGCGCGGGATTTAGTTCAGGCCAGTTGGCGCGATGGCGAAAGCCATGTCGAAGGTCTCTTGGTGCTCGCGCGTTGTGCGACCGAACGGGGACAATTCATTGAAGCGCGCAGCATTTACCGCGAAGGTTTGGCGCGACAAGCTGGCCGTACGTTCCTGAAGCAGCCACTTTGCAACGGGCTTGCGCACGTTTACTACCTTGAGGCTCTCGCGGTTTACGAACAGGATCGCTTTCCCGAAGCCGTCCCCTTACTGCGTTCCGCGACGGATCTGGCCGATCCCTCAAGTCCTACCTACGCGTGGGCCGAACTAACCCTTGCGTATAGTTTCGAAGCTCTGGGAAAACCCCTTGTGGCCAGGGCTCACTACGAAACTGTTTCCCGCGCGCCCGGCGCGACCAACGAAGACCTTGCTGCGGCTTACGAATTTTTGATGGAAACGCCAGACATCTCTGGCACCGCCTAGACCTTCCGGATCCCGGTATCGATGCTCGCGGGGGTTGGACCTCGCGTGCGCAGGACGCCATTGTCTGCCTCGCGCTGTACGCGCGAGCAGGTGCTGATGAGTTCTACCCCCTATCGTACCGCCCCAACGGCCACGACGTCGTTGCCCGGCGGAATCTCTTACATCGTCTCTAACGAGGCAGCCGAACGCTTTAGCTACTACGGTATGCGCGGGATCCTTGTCATCTTTATGACCAAGCATCTCATGGCCGCCGACGGCAGCGCCGCGCCCATGACTGAGCCCGAAGCGCGCGCCTGGTTCCATGTGTTCGCAGCTGCGGTGTACTTCTTCCCGTTGTTGGGCGCCGTGCTTTCCGACTATCTGCTGGGAAAGTTTCGGACGATTCTCATCCTTTCCGTTGTTTACTGTCTCGGGCATTTGGCGTTGGCCATGGACGAGACACGATTGGGCCTAGCGATTGGTTTGGGGCTGATCTCGCTTGGGTCGGGCGGAATCAAACCCTGTGTTTCTGCGCATGTTGGCGACCAGTTTGGTGCTGGCAATGCGTCAATGCTGCCGAAGGTTTTTGGTTGGTTCTATTTGGCGATCAATCTCGGTGCGTTCGTTTCGAGCCTACTGACTCCTTGGCTACTTGAGTACTACGGCTCGCACGTGGCTTTCGGTGTGCCCGGGCTTTTGATGCTCACGGCGACGTGGGTGTTCTGGCTGGGACGCAACCGGTTCGTTCACGTGCCACCTGCGGGTCCGAAGTTCCGCACCGAACTGGCCGACCCCCAAGTCCGTGCTTCACTGTGGAGTCTGTGCGGCATCTACGTTTTCGTGGCGGTGTTCTGGTCGCTCTACGATCAAACGGCTTCGGCGTGGGTGCAGCAGGCCGCGCACATGAATCGCGAGTTCCTGGGGGTTCACTGGTTGTCGGCCCAGATTCAGGCGATTAACCCGGTTCTGATCCTCACCCTCGTGCCGATCTTCTCGTATGTGATTTATCCGTTGGTGGGGCGAGTCGTGCGGCTGACCTCGATTGGAAAAATCGCCGTCGGTCTATTTCTGACGATACCCGCGTTTCTGATCCCGGCCTGGGTGGAAACGCAGATTGCGGTGGGTTTGGTGCCTTCAATTGGCTGGCAGCTGCTGGCCTATCTCCTGATTACTGCGGCCGAAGTTCTTGTGTCGATTACCTGCCTGGAGTTTTCGTACACGCAGGCGCCGCGTTCGTTGAAGTCGGTCGTGATGTCGCTGTATTTCCTTTCGGTCACAGCCGGCAATCTGCTCACGTCAGGCGTGAACTTCTTTATTGAACGTCCCGACGGCAGCCTTCGCCTCGAAGGAGCCGCGTACTATCTGTTGTTCGCGGGGTTCATGACGGTGGCGGCGATAGCGTTTACGATTGCCACACGCGGCTACCGGGAAACGTTGGTGCTTCAGGAAGAGAGCTAGTCACGCTTGTTTTGGCCCCTCGTTACATCGACAGGCTTGGAAGCCGTGCCTATACTCGACCGCCGGTGGCCTGGTAGCGACCACTGGTTTTCTAGATGCACAGCAAGTTCACGTTTCTACTGGGTTTGGGATTAGGCCTAGCGATTGCCTTCGCAGGCGTTATGCCTGGCACGGCGTCGGCGACATGTGTCGCCGCTGGCGCCTGCGCCGGCGACTGCAATGCGGAAATGCTCGCTTCTGCGAAATCGCTGGAAGCGTTCACCCAGCGGGCGTGGAGGTCGGTCGGTCGGTGCGCACGCCGTGGCACCCCGCGTTGCCCGCAACGCTGTGCTATTCGTGAGGGATTGGCGGCGCGTTATGAAATTGGCTCTAATTGCGTGGAGTTGGTCAGTTGCGGTCTGTACGCCAGCGTGGCTCGGTCGTTAGGACAGGGGTGGAACGCCGAGAGTAGCTGCGTGATCACACGTGCCGATACTTGCCAGAGAGTTCGCCTTCGCGCCGCCTCACAATTGGTGCGGCGCAAGCTGGCTCGTCGTAAACGGGGCACGACCAGTCGTTTCGCCAGGGATCAAAAACGCTGCGTTGCGGCCTCGGCACCCGGTTGCGAAACCGCGAGTGTTTGCTCGGAAGCAACGACGTGGGTTGATCAGATTCTTCCCTGCGCAGACGGGATCGATAACGACGCTGATGACCTCGTCGATTTCCCCGAGGATCTCGGCTGTCGAAGCGCTGAGGACTCGTCCGAGTTGCCATCCGTAGGATTTACCGACGTAACGACGACTGCGTTGCCGGGTTTGCCGAGTGCCGACGGCCCGAATTGGGGAGTCTCGCTGGCCGCCGGTGACATGGATGGCGACGGTTGGATTGATTTGCACTTTTCGAATCGAGGCGGGTTCTTTTACCGCAACCTTGGCGACGGCACGTTTCAAAAAGTCGAAACCGAGACTGGCATACGCCTGGTGCGATCCCGTGGGGCGGCATGGGGTGACGTCGACAATGACGGTGATCTAGATCTGTACGTCGTCGGTGGCGGAGAAGAGAGGCATTTCCTTCATCTCAACAACGGTTCGGGTGTGTTTGTCGAAGACGGCGTCGCACGCGGGGTCGCGGCTGCGGGCGATGGTATACGTAACGGCCAAAGCGCGTCGTTCGCTGACTTCGACAATGACGGCTACCTCGATCTGTTTGTCGCGGAACGTCACGAAGACACCGTCAATCCCGATGCGACCGGGCCCTTCGGGCGGCTGTTCCACAACCGTGGCGCGCCGCAGCCTGGTTTTTTTGATGATGTTACGGTCGCGGCAGGCGTTGTGCTCGACGATGTTCCGGGGCCTCTGGCTGGAACGTTTACGTTCCTGACGCGCTTTAACGACTTCGATCGCGACGGGTTCGCCGACATCGCCGTCATCGCGGAGTTCGCGGAAAGTCGTCTGTTCTGGAACGACGGCGACACAACGTTTAGCGATGGAACTGAATCGGCCGGAGTCGGCACCGACGAAAACGGGATGGGAGCGGCGACGCAGGACTACGACGGCGACGGCCTTGTCGATCTATTCGTTTCGTCGATCCACGAAGCCGGAAATCCTTTCGTCACCGGTAACCGGCTCTACCGCAACCTTGGCAACCGCACGTTCTCCGACGAAGCGATCAGTCTTGGAGTCGAGGCGGGCGGTTGGGGTTGGGGAACCGAATTCCTGGACTATGACAACGATGGCGACCTGGATCTTACGATGGTTGGCGGGTTAGAGATCGAGGGTGATGATTTTTTCAACTCGCTGTTTCAGAACGACCCGATCAAGTTTTGGCGCAACGACGGTGAAGCTGGCTTCATGGATATCGTCGATGAGGTTGGGTTGGATCGCCCCGGTTTGACCTTCGGGTTGCTCACCTTCGACTACGACAACGATGGCGATCTTGACCTTCTGCTCAGCTATCTCGATGAGAACAAGCCGGTGTTGTTCCGTAACGATGGCGGCAACAATAACGATTGGCTGCGCATCAAATTGCAGGGCACCGACTCACAGCCCCAGGGCATTGGTGCTCGCGTGACGGTGACAACGGTCGCATCGGGGGCATCGGGGGCATCGCAAGTGTGGGAGATGTCGGCAAGCAGTTCATCCCCATCGTCGCAGTACGCGGGAACAGTCGCGAATTTTGGCCTCGGCTGCCCAAGCGACGAACCGGTCCATGAAGTCAGCGTGTTTTGGCCTGCAACCGGCCGTACCACCGTGTTAGGCGACGTTGCGCGTAACCAGACGATCGTGGTCATCGAGCCTTCTGCTGCACCATGAGCGCTTCGCCTTCCGGTTCTCCAAAACCCGTTCACCTGGAGCGAGCGTTCGATCATCCCGACTTTGTTGCCGAGCTTCTTGCCAGGAGCGGCCCCTATTGGTCGGTACAACGCTACTTCGCCAACGCTGCCGAGCACAAAGCTGTGACCGGACAAACGACTTCACAAGACGAGATCCCGGTTGTGCCGTGGTTCCGCGGTGACTGGGCTTACGATCGAGCTTTAGTCGATGGGGTAGGGCCGTTGCTGCAAAATCCTCACTTCTGCGATGCTGCGCGCGAGGTTTTTGGCGGCGGGATTGTGCGTCCGCAGATGTTGTACGTGAACATCATGTTTCCAATGCCACGGTTGGATCCAGGCCACACCGATGTTGCGGCCTTCCGCGGTTTCGATCGAACGCGTTGGCCGATTTGGTTGTTGATTTCAATGGCCCGCTCCGGATTGTTCGAGCGTTGGCGAATTCGCATCGCTACCGCCGTGGCGTTTTTTTACGAAGGCGAAGCTGGTGAGCTTTGCTATTGGCCCGACGGACCGCAGTCCGAATCGCACCTATGTCCCGCCAAAAGCAACACGGCTTTGGTCGGTGACAACGACTGTATGTATCACCGCGTGGAAACCGTGGGTGATCGTTCTAAACCGATGCTGAAAGGTTTGACCTTGGAGGCCAAGCTTCACTGGTCACCTTCGAACAACCGCTGGCAGGTGTTCGAAGGTGAAAATCTGGTCGGAGAAGAATCGCCGGAGTCAGTGCGCATTAGCGTTTCCTGGAAGGCACAAGTCTTTGCTGACGACGCAGAGCTGCGACTCTACGAACAAGGCGAAGATCCGCTGACTGCCGACATGGTGGTGGAACGGTTCGGTGCCGATCTAGATCAGCGGCATTGGTCCGATCAGGGCGCAGAGCAGGTCATCGATAGTCCCGCTTTTGTCGAGGCGGTGGGTAGCGCCTACGCCCGAGTCCCGAGCTAACAACGCCCCGTCCTCCCGTTTGCACGCACAATTAGATGTGAGAGAACTCCCTAAACTGAATGAACGTTCATCCGTTTTCAGAAGGAGACTCTTATGGCTTGGACAGCTGCTGACATTCCAAATCTCGAAGGCCGCGTTGTGGTTGTGACCGGCACCAACACCGGACTGGGCCTGCAATCGGCTGCAGCACTGGCGGGTGCGGGTGCTCACGTGGTGATGGCCGCTCGAACCCGGTCGAAGAACGAAGCGGCACAGAGCCAAATTCTTGGTACCAACCCGAGCGCGTCGTTGGAGTTGGTTGACCTGGATCTTGCGTCGCAGAAATCGATCCGTAGTGCCGCCGAGACGATCGCTGCGAATCACCCCAAAATCGATATCCTTTTGAACAACGCCGGGCTCATGGCCTGCCCCGAGCGCCGCACCGAAGACGGTTTCGAAATGCAGTTGGGCGTCAACCACCTGGGCCCCTGGGCGCTAACCTCGCACCTACTCCCCAACCTGCTTCGCGCCGAAGCCGCGCGTGTTGTTGCGGTGACCAGTACCGCGCGTCACATGGGACGCGCAATCAACCCCGACAATCCGAATCTCGAAGGAAGCTACGAAGCTTGGAAGGCCTACGGTCAGTCCAAGCTTGCCAACTTTCACTTCGCGCTGGGTCTACAGCGCCTTTTCCGAGCGGCGGGACTTAACGCTGCCAGTCTTGTCGCGCATCCTGGACTTTCCGACACCAACCTTCAGGCCGTCAGTGTTGAAGAAAGCGAAGGTGGTTTATCGCAACGCTTCTTTCACGTGCTTGCCGGACGCACGGGCATGACAGCTGAAGCGGGCGCACGACCGCAACTTCGCGCCGCAACCGATCCAAACGCCAAAGGCGGACAACTGTATGCTCCGCGTTTTGCTAACAACGGTGCAGCGGTGAGTCGTCCGATTTTCCGCCGTCTGGGACTTTCCAGTGGCATTGCAAAGCTGTGGCAGGTTTCCGAGAAGATGACGGGTCTGACTGTGGATCCGGCAGCGGTGGCCGCCAAGCTTTCGTAGTGACCGCCGTTTTGAAGCGAAACTCGCTTGATCGCGCGGCCGCTGTCCGCGCGGCCTTGCGTCGGCTCGTCGCCCAGCATGGGTTCCACGGCGCCTCGATGAGCGCCATTGCGGCCGAGGCCGGGGTGGCCACAGGCACGGCCTATGTTCACTACGAGTCGAAAGAGTCGTTGGTTTTTGCCGCCTACTTCGAGCTGAAAAAGCGACTGGGAGAAGCCTGCGCGTCGGCCGTGGATGCTTCGTTGCCGCCGCAGAAACGATTCGAGGCACTGTGGATCGCGGTCTACCGATTCTTAAGCCAGGACCCCGAGCAGGCTCAGTTTCTGTGTCAGATGGAAGCCTCTCCTTACGCGCGTCAGGCGCACGAGATGTTCATCGCCAATGAAGATGATCCGATGCTGGCGATGTCACGCGACCCGGAGATGCTCGCCTGTATCGTTGACCTTCCGCTGGTCCTTCTCTTCGACCTGTCTATCGGTTCGGCCGTTCGCCTGGCAGCGGGCGGAGA
Source organism: Binatia bacterium (assembly GCA_047611725.1). Taxonomy (GTDB): domain Bacteria; phylum Desulfobacterota; class Binatia; order UBA1149; family CAITLU01; genus JBLFWR01. The sequence goes on from JBLFWR010000027.1 coordinate 28,225, forward strand.
GAAGGTGACGAAGAAAACGCTGTCCTTGCTGGCGGCGCAAAGTTGGCGCGCGATCACGGCCTAGCGGTTCGCCATCGTTCGCACGTGTCTTCGATCTCTTTTAGATACCGCATCACACCATGAGATCGCACGCCCTGCCGTGCCGTAAGAGAAACAATGTCTACAACCCAAAACACACCGATCCTCGTTGGTGTTGGTCAAGTTCGCGCGGTTTGGGCCGGCGATGATGCCAACACCGCGCCTTCGCCCCTTTCCCTGGCTACCGAGGCTTCGCGTGTTGCGCTGGCCGATGCCGGGGCCACCACCGCCCTGGAGCCGCACATCGATGTTGTCGCGGTTGTGCGAACCAACGCCGATTCGATTCCCGGCGGGAAACACCCGTTCGGGCGTTGCGACAACCCGCCGCACGCGCTTGCCGCGCGTCTGGGGATTTCTCCGGCGCGTGCCATCTACACCGATCTGGGTGGCGACACGCCGCAGTCGTTGGTGAACGAGTTTTCCGAGGCCATCTTCGCAGGGCAGTGCCGTATGGCGTTGCTGGCCGGGGGTGAAGCAGTGGCCGCCTTCAAACAGGCCGAGCGCAACTCGATCGCGCTGGATTGGAACCAGGCAGCCGAAGGCGGTTTCGAGGACCGTAACACTCTCGATATTTTGATGAGCGACTACGAGCTGGCGTCCGGCTTCGGCTATCCGACTTGGGTTTATCCGCTTTTCGACAATGCTCTGCGCGCGCGCAACGGCCACGATCGGGCGACTCATGTCGCAAACATGTCTGAGTTGTTCTCCGGATTTTCGAAAGTCGCGGCAGCCAATCCCTACGCGCAGTTTCCCAAAGAGCGCAGTGCTGATTTCTTGGCGAGGCCGTGTGATGCGAACTACCGCGTCGCTGACCCGTACTTGAAGTGGCATGTCGCCCAAGACGCGGTCAATCAGGGTGCCGCCGTCGTCGTTACCTCGGTGGGCGTGGCGCGGGAACTCGGCATTCCGCAAGACAAATGGGTTTACCTGCACGGTTACGCCCGCGCCAAAGACAAAATGGTTTCCGAGCGTGCCGATCTTTCTCGATCGGTGGCTATGGAAAAAGCTGTCGGCCTGGCGCTTGAGTCCAGCGGTAAGACTGCAGCCGACATTGACCACTTCGATCTTTACAGTTGTTTTCCGAGCGCGGTGTTCTTTGGCGCTGAAGCGCTCGCTGTGGATTGGCGTGAGCAGGTTCTCACACAAACCGGTGGTTTGCCGTTCTTTGGGGGCCCCGGAAACAACTACTCGATGCACGGCATTGCATCGATGGTCGAACGACTACGCCAGGATCGCGGCAGCTTCGGGTTGGTACTGGCCAACGGAGGTTTTATTTCGAAGGAAGCGATCGGTGTGTACTCTACGCAACCGCCCAAGCAATGGGCGCCGGTTTCCAGCGACGGGATCCAGGCGGAAATTGATGCGCAGGTGTCGCCGGCTCTTCTCGACGAAGCGTGCCAGGGAATCGTCGAAACCTACACTGTGGTGTTCCGTCGCGGAGAGCCGAATTTCGCGACAGTTGTCGCGCGGGTCGGCCAAGCGCGCGTGATCGCCAGAACCGCCAGCGGTGATCGCGCCGCCGCCGCAAGTTTTTTGGCGAGTGACCCCATCGGCAAACAGGTCGTAGTTGTGAAAACTGACGGCAGGCGTTCCGTTCAGGGCTTGGTTTGAAGGGCCGCGACCGGCGCATTCTCCTTGGCCCTCTCCTTGACCCTCTCCTTGACCCTCTCCTTGACCCTCTCCTTGACCCTGCGCAAGTTTTGCGAGACCGCTCGCCGTTGTGACTGCTCCGGTTCTATCGATTGCTGACCCCACCGCCCGTGCCGAGGCCGTTCGC
>JBLFWR010000028.1:0-29458 GCA_047611725.1 Binatia bacterium
AACGGGCGGCACAAAAACAACAACGAATTCAGCTATGAAATGGTGATCGCACCTGGATTTGAACCAGGGACCTCCTGCATGTGAAGCAGGCGCTCTAACCAACTGAGCTATGCGACCGTTTGAAGCGAAAAGCTTCGTGAAGACGGTTTCGATACCGTCGCCGGGCTATTTTGTCCACCTTTCCTGAGGAACACCGAGGGCCGATTCGCGTCTCGGCCAACTCATCGCCAGCTTGGCTACTCGTGGCCCAAGGTCACATCGATCTCGGCAGGCGCCTCTTCGGTCACTTTCAAGGTCACTTCACTGCGCCCGACGAACGGATGCGCGATCCCAAACGTGTAACTGCCCGCCGGCAAGCCTTCAATTGAGAAGCTGCCATCGGCCGCGGTCACCGCGAAGAACGGGTGGTCGAAAACAGCTGCGTGCGCTTCCATCCAAGGGTGCACATCACACTTGATCCGCACGAAAACTTCGGGCGCCGAGAAGCGCTTGGAGATCTTTTGGCCCTTCATTGGCATGGCGGCGTTAAAGCTCCCCGCCTTTTTGGCCACGGCGTGGACGTTGTGGAGAGTCTGGTCGCTGTTGCGAACTTCCAAAATTTGACGAACTTGCAGAGCCACGACTCGCGGCTCGTAGAGACAACCATTTTGATCGAGCACTGCTTTCTCGGCTGACGGTGCATGGCCCGACCCAATGGGACCGTCCTTGACGTAAACCACGGCGCCTTCGAGCATCCCGTCGACCACGCGTACCGTACGATCAACTGGCGGCCCTTCGTGCAGCCCGGCGCAGAACGGATCGGCTTGCATTTTGACACGGCGGCCGCGCGCGGCATTCGCGTCGGCACGGATAACACCTTTGACGATGGCCTTGCCGGAGAGTGCTTTGGCAGCAGCAGCGGCAGTGGGTTTCGCCGCGCCTGAGCTGGCGGAGTCAGAGCCACCACCACAGGCGGAGAGAACGAAGAGAAGGCAAGACGCAATGGCGATTCTGATCATGGGGGCTCCGAATTCAGTTAAGGGTGCGGCGTAGCACATAGATCCCATCACGATAGTCTTCGAACATCGCGGGGAGCATCGGGTGGTCGATAGGATTGCCGGTTGCGTCGGCCTCGAGGTGGCGTTCAGCGACGTAGGTCAGACCGTCGCTTTCGTGAACGAGCACGTGATACCAAGGTGCGTCTTTGGGAGGACGGCTTCGCGCAACCGATTCGTACCACCCATCGGTGCCCGCGAAGATTGGATCAACATCGTAGATGACCCCGCGATAGTCGAAGAGATTGTGCTGCACGATCTGGCCGACCGAAAATTTTGCTTGCTCTCTCACGTGTCTCCCTGACCTTTACACCGCGCCCCTCATCATCTTAGGTTGCGGCGGCGCAGCTCCCCGAACCATAGCGGGGCCGCAGTCCGGAGTCTCCCCATGCCAAACCCCGTCGAAAATTCGCTTTTGGAAACTGAGAACCTGAACCTCGAGCAGCATGGCTCATCGGCCGTCCTTACGATGAACCGCCCTGCCTGCCTCAATGCGCTGTCGCCGGAGCTGGTCGACGATCTACACCAGGCGATTGACGTCGTTCACCGCGATCGCAGTGTGCGGGTCGTCGTTCTGACCGGAGCGGGACGCGGGTTTTGCGCCGGTCTCGATCTCAAAGCGCGCTGGGATTCACACGGGTTAGATTCGGTCGAAGGTGGCTTCGCCGTTCAGGAGCGCATCGCCACTTTGGTTCCGGCCATTCGTGAATCGCGACCACCGTGGATTGCGGCAGTCAATGGCGCAGCCGCAGGCGGCGGTTTGGCCTTGGCCCTGGCCTGCGACTTTCGTTACGCGGCGACCACGGCTCGCTTCAATGTGGCATTCGTCAAGCTCGGCTTGTCCGGGTGTGACATCGGCGTTTCTTACATGCTGCCGCGCCTGGTCGGGGCGGGACAAGCTGCAGAACTAAGCCTTACCGGGCGGATGGTGGACGCCGAAGAAGCCCTGCGCATTGGCCTCGCCAATCGGGTTGTCGCCGATGACGAACTCTTGAACACGGCGTTGGCAACCGGCGAAGAGATTGCCGCGAACACACCCTACGCGGTTGCGATGACCAAGCAGGTTCTCGACCGCAACATCGACGCCGTGTCTTTGCGCGCTGCGATTGAACTCGAAAACCGTACGCAGATTCTCGGGACGCATACGCAGGCATTCCGCAGCCATCGGCCTATCCCCGGGCTGCGGAAATAGGCGGCGGGATCCTACTGCTCCGAGAGCAGAGTCAGATCAGAGTTCTCGGTGTCCAACGCTCCGTCCAAAAGACGCTTGGCGGCGAAATCGTCGCGAAACGTAGACTCAAACATTGCTACCGTGGCTGCTTGAGCCAAATCTATTTGGCGATCGTGAGCCATCCAGGTCGGCCCGGGCGCCGGGCACACTGCTTCACAGGAGCCGCCAGTTGGATCGATGCCAGCGGCCGCACCACCGAGGTAATCAATCGGCAAGCCAAAGTCGCCGGAGAACGGACGTGATTCGCCCGGCGGTACAACCAGCGCGCACCCGAGAATGTCATCGCCGTTCTGGCTATCGTCGTTGAGGAAATCGGTGATGAAGCCGACGTGCAGCCCACCCTCCAAAGTCACCAAGTACTTCTCTGCGTTCGCAATCTGATAGGGCGCAAGGTGATTGCTGGGGTAGCGGGTCACCAGATCTTCCGTCCCACCAACGATCATGAGGGCAGCCGTTCCGCCGTCGAAGAAGCCGTCTTCAAGAACGCAGCCCAACGGCGCATGCCCAACCACGGCCCCGATACGCGGATCGGCAATGTCAGTGTGGTAACCGGCACCGAGCACCGTGATGCCACCAAGCGAGTGACCGACAGCACCAACTCGTGAAGCGTCGATTCCACCCTCGAACAAACTGCCGGCTGTCGCGGAACGCGCGAGCATCTCGTCGATAAGAAAACTGATATCAGCGATCTGCTCGTCGACGTCGGCCAGCGTGGCGCCGCCAGGTGTGTTGAAATTCGACAGCGGGAAGGTCGGAGCCACAACCACGTAACCGTAGCTGGCCAAGTGGGAGGTGATGTCGCCCGAGTCGTCAGCGAATCCCCCAAACCCGTGCGCGCGAATCACAAGTGGAAAAGGACCTCCGGCGTCGAGGACTGGCGCACTCAGACCCGGCGTGACCACCGGGTACCAGACTCTGGCTTCAAGCGTGCGTTCCGCTAGCGCAGGGAATCCGTTGTTCGCGTCGGTTCCGCGAGTGGTATCGACGAAAGTCTCGCGCCGCGACGACACTCGAAACGGTCCATTTGCGGCGAACGCGACGCTGTCGCGTGCATCGAGATCGGCCTCAACTTCATGAAACCAATTTTCAGCTTCAAGGGCGGCGGCACTCGCGTCGCCGGTTGACGGACAGGCCCCTGCGGCTCTGGCTTCGGCTTTGGCAAAAATTGCGGCGATTCGTTCATCGCAACGGGTCACATCCCGAGTCAGCGCACCGCGTCGAAGTTCCACCCGTTTGTGCCTGCTTCCACAGGCGGCACGCTTCGAAGCCACGCGTAGTTTCGCCGTCGCGCATTGGAATGCCGCGCGACTGGTTGGCGTGGGTGTGGCGACCAGTAGTTCGAGGGCATCGGCTAGATTCTCGCTACGCGCCGCGATTTCCGAATCATCCCCTACGGTCGGACAAGCAGCGCCGAAGCGCGCGTCGGCCTTGCCGACGTTGGACGCGAGTTTTGTATCGCAGCGCGCTGTGTCGGCTGGCTCGCCTTTGCGAATCGACTTCGCGCGAGCCTTAAGCACGCACAAAACGTGGGAGGCCGCAGCGAGGTGCTTCCCGCCGACACAGGACTCGAGCGACGTCAGGGCATTGGCTGCAGGCGCACCGCAGGTAAGAAGAAGGGCGGCCGCAACTCCGATCGAAAAGAAAGTTCGTAACATCTTTGCACTCCATTAGAGTTGGAACATCGGAGCGGGCCCTAACCCCCGAATAGAAAAATCGGTACCCGTCCCCGATTAACCTTTTGGCAGGTTGCCCTGAAGCAAATCGCTGACTCCGGATTCTCCGAGGCGGACGCCGAGGTAGAACGGGCCGAACTCGCCGAACCAGGAAGTGGCCGGATCGAAACGCATCTCATAGATGAGTTTCTTGAAGACCAGCATGTGTTCGCTGTGAAGGCTGACTCCCCATTCCCAATCGTCTAGCCCCACCGAACCGCCGATTACCTGCTTTACGGTCTCCGCGTATTTGTGACCAATCGATCCGTGCCCGCGCATCATCGCGCGCCGTTCGGAAAGCGGCAGGGCATACCAGTTCACAGTTTCGCCCCGACGCTTACTCATCGGGTAGAAGCAAATGTAGCGCTGGGGCGGGATCTCGCCCCACAAACGCCCGCTCATACGCTCCTTCTGTTTCTCCATCTCATCGCCAAGGGCAGCGTCGAACTCCGAACTACCACGCTCCAGACCACGATCGATCAAACGACGCGTGGCCATGGCCTGGACTTCGTAGAGACTGACCTCGGTGACTGCGAAGTACGAGTAGGAAGGCTTGAGCAGGTGAAAGAATTTGGTGGCGCGCAGGGCCAACTCGGTGCGACTGATGGCGTCGGGAGAGTCGCGGTAGTGGACGAACATGATGTCGCCCTTCTGCGAAATCACGCTGTAGGCAGCCGAATCGCCACGCTTGCCAGGCGAATTGGCAAGCCAATCGTCAGCCTGTTTAGCCAGTTCGTTGCGCTCGTCCGCCGACAACGCATGAACCCGCTCCCAATCGATCGACCAGCAATCGTACAGAATGTACCAACCTTCGATCGTTTCAGGGACTTCTACAGACTTAAATTCCGGCAACTCACAACCTCCTGCGCCCAAGCGCCGTGCATTATCAGCCGGGACGGGGGGCACAGTCCAGAAGTTCCGCCGGATGGGCGCCGTTTTCCTGAATTCGCGCAGAACAAACCCACCCAAGCATCACACGGCTGTTGCTTCAGCCGGTCGCGCTGAAACACTCTCGGCATGTCGACGCGTGCAAGAGCCGGAATCTTCGTGGCCGTTTCCTTCATGCTCGCCGTCGGCTTCGGATGGTTCAGCTTCCTTTCCGAACTGGAGTCGGTTCGGCGCAAACAGGATCCCGGGGCCAAGCAGTGCGGCAAGCTCGTGGCGACCGCTCGAAACTTCATCGAAAGCGCTCAGGGCGCTCGCAGCGATAATCCTTGCGCCGCCGAGAAGGCTCAGGCCAAAGCCGTGGAAACCATAGATGCCGCGCAAAAAGTGTGTCGGCGCTATTTGGACCGCGACCCCATGATGACCAGCAATGCAGCATTGGCACGTATGGAACGACTGCGCGCCGATCTAACCCGCGAGTGTCAAGACAAGCCCTGACCCCTTCCACGGCAGCTTCCACGGCTGCCCGATCAGGAGGGCGCGGCTACCGGCGCGCCCAGCACGAAGTAGAAACTCGTGCCCTGGGCTTGAACCGATTCACACCAGATTCTGCCGCCGTGACGCTCCACGATCTTGCGAACGTAGGACAGGCCAATGCCATCGCCCGGGGCGGCATCAGCGTGAAACCGTCGAAACGGAAGGAAGGCTTTGGCCACCTGGTCGGGCGTCATACCGATGCCCGTGTCGCGAACGTAGAAAACCCGCTCACGCTCGCGCTCCAATGACCCGATAACGATCGAAGACGGCGCATCGTCGCCCATGTACTTGATCGCGTTATCAACGAGATTGCCGAACACAGCTTCAAGCTGAACCCGGTCGCCCAACACGCGGGGCAATTCTTCGATAGCAGCATCGATGCCGCGATCATCGAGCTGGAACCGAAGCGACGCCACAACGCCTTCCACCAGCGGCATCAGGTCAAGGTCTTCGAACTGATAGTCGAGGCGCGCCACACGCGAAAAATCGAGAAGTCGCTGCACCATGCGATTGAGCTTCTCGACACTTCGGATGCCGTTCTCCAGAGGTTTCTCGATGCGCTCGCCCTGGGCCAGCAAGTCTTCGAGTTCGCCACGCTCTTCAAGATCGCCGAGCAGCTCCCCGGCGGCGTCCAGCGAAACATGCATAAAGCCGTACATTGCTGTCATTGGGGAGCGAAGATCGTGTGCCACGACGTGCAACATCTCTTCCATATCGCGCGCCTGGGCGTTCAAGAGTTCGTTCTCGACAGCCAGCCGAGTCGCTTCTCGTTCACGAAGCAGGGTGTGGCTATTCTCGGTTGCGATACTGAGGACTTGAGCTGCGGCCCCTAACATTTTGAGATCCTCTGACGTGACGCTGTCAGCGTCGGCAACCGGAACGACCAGGACTCCGTAGCGATTGGTCTCGGTGGCCAACAGCGCGACAACCGCAGGCGAGCTGTTGCCAAGGACGCTGGCGACAGCACTACGCAAAGGTTGATCGTCGGGATCTACGACGACCAAATGGGCTTCGTCAGACAGCCCCATCAAAAACTCACCGGCCGCGGGATCGGCGGGGCAGACTCCGGCGGCGCCTATACAAACGGGAGTCTCCTCACCGGCCAGTCGCACCACACCGACACCAGCTAACAGGTTGGTGGAGTGTGCGAGCAATCCAAGCACGCGCTCGAACATGATGGCGGGTTCCAACGCAAGGTTGGTTGCCGCGCTCATCCGCGTCAGGGCGTTGGTCTGGCGCCACAGCCGGGCTGTAGCGTCGGCCATGTCGGTGACCGTGATCTGATGGGCGAGTTCATAGTCACAGGCAGCCCAGCAAAGACGAACCCGTTCGGCCGGCGGATTGCCGACCACATTCAAGCGACCGGCTTCAACAGCCCCGGAAGCAAGACGGTGACGTTCGGTGGGCGGCAAGTGAGACAGGCGCTCTCCGACACGCACCTCGCCCTTGACGTCTTCGATGAAGAAGCCCTCGTCGCGTGGCCCCCCACCAGAGAACTCGCGACAAATCGCATCAAAAGGAGTCCAACGGATTCGCAACCGGTCGCAATCCCTCCCGCTATTGCGGGCGCTCCCAAAGGCCGTCGCGCACCACTAGGCGATTGGCCGTTCGACCGGCGATTGGTGCAGGGACCCCCGATTCGTAGTCGCAATCGCCGGGGTAAAGAATCACGAGTTCATCACCCATGATGATCTTTGGAAGGATGGCGACCACTTGCTCGGCATGGGCCGCAGCCATCGCGTCGTCAACATTGGAGAAACGCGCAACCCATTCCAGAGTTGCGATGGTTGGCGGCACCAACTCGATTTCGCGTGCTTGATAGCGCGCCAGCGCCTGCGCAGACGTCATCCAACTGCCCTCGGTGGACTCCGTGCGATCGTGGTCGGCCGACTGCGCGGCTGGTGCCGGAGCGATGAAGAAGTGTGTATCGAAGCGCTTTTTCTCGACGTCCGGGGTGATCCAATGGGCGAAATGGGCGAGACGATCTGCAGCCAGACGCAGACCATGGCTGGCTAAAAGAGTCGCGAAGTCGGTGTCCCCGGCCGCAACGTTGGGGCGCTCAGCGCATAGGCTTGAGGCACGCGCATCGTCTGCATCCAGGTCAACCCATGCGCCAGCTTCGTTGATCGCCAGCAGAATTCCTGCTTCTTCGTAGAGCTCGCGAGCCGCCGCAACGAGGAAGCCGCGGGCACGGGCGTGGTCGTCGATGGCAAGCACCGCGCCGGCCTGCTGTGGATCGACCCCGTGGAACAAAGCCGCAGCTGCCGCACCGCTGTCGGCTGCATCGACGGCGCCGCCCGGAAAGACATGGCGTCCACCTAGGAAGCCCATCCGCGAGTTCCGCTTGACCATGTAAACTTCGACACTGCCTGCGCGTTCGCGCAGAGACAGAACCGTCGCGGCATCTCGAATCGGAAGGTCAGACATGCAGGGCGTTCTAGCGGGCGCTTGGTGGAGAAGAAACAGGCACGACAGCTAGTGCCATCGTAAAAGAACCAGAAGGGGGTGTTAGGTGAGGGTTGAGAACGAGCAAAAAAAAGCCCGCCTAAGCGGGCTCATGGGCAGAAAAATTGGCTGGGGAGGTAGGATTCGAACCTACAATCGTCTGAACCAGAATCAGATGCCTTGCCAGTTTGGCCACTCCCCAGCAGCCCGAAAAGCAACGTTACAAGAAACGTTACAAGAGACATCACGCTTGTCCATCAACGCGCTTGGGGCGCGCCAAGGGCGCGTTGACTAGTTGTTTTTCTCGCGCCAGGTGATGCGACCACGGGTCAGATCGTAGGGAGATAGCTCCACCTTGACCGTGTCACCAGGAAGAATGCGGATGTAATACTTGCGCATCTTTCCGGAAATATGCGCAAGCACCGTCATTCCGTTGTCCAATTTCACTCGGAAAAACGCATTTGGCAGGTTCTCAGACACCTTGCCCGTAACTTCAATTCCGTCTTTGGCCATATCCCTCTTTGGTGACGCCTGCCGCAGTGCGGCGTACAACCCCGTGTAACTAACAGCACAGGCCAGTGGCCACAAACCCTTTTCTCGACCAGGCCCGGGTAGCCGCGTCCGGCCGCACGCGGTATGCCCGGCGCGCACCGCCAAGCCAGTGCGGGTCGCGAATAGAAAGGCCCCTGTTCGCTGCTTTTATCCATGATACCGTTCGCGGTTAATCCCGATGTCGCAATCTCGAAAATTCAGCGATGCGACGACCCCAAAACCTGTGAGAACCCAGTCATGTTAGCCAAGCGCCTCCTGAAGTCCGCGGTAAAACCCACGGTAAAGCCCGGAATTTCCCGCACCGCTTTCCTACTGCTGTCGGCCGCCGTCGCAGTCTTGATGCTCACGGCCCCCGATGCCCAAGCACGGCGCGGCGTCGCGCCTCTCAGCCACAGCATCAAAAGCATGTCGTTGGATCCGGTTCCGGTCGAAACACTGGCGGGTATCGATACAGCCAAGCGCGCCAAAGAAGATGCGGCCCGAACTGGCGGCCCGCTTCGTTACGCAATCCCCGTCCAAGTATCGGTGAACACAAGCAATGCCGGGCTTAGCGATCAGCTCGGCGGGGGAGTTCTGTGGCGTTCGCGCTTTTACTCACCCGGCGCGACAGACCTGAACTTCGGGTTCACCTCATTCCACCTACCCGAAGGCGCGACCCTTCACGTCTCAAGTGAAGACTACGACTACTTTGAAGGCCCTTACGATCATCGCGACAACGAGAAACACGGCCAGCTCTGGACACCGATGGTGCCCGGCGATCGTGCGGTCGTGGAGCTCTGGGTGCCCAACGGCCTCGAAGACGAGGTCCAACTCGAACTTACCCACGTCGGCGCCGGCTATCGTAATGTTCTAGGAATGGGAATCCCCTCGGTCGCCAAGCAGGGCTCATGCAACAACGATGTGATCTGTCCGGAAGGCGATCCATGGCGTGACCAGATTAGCAGCGTTGCAGCTTTCTCTACCGGAGGATCTGCATTCTGCACCGGCACCTTGATCATGGATGCCGAAGCAACCTTTCGAAATTTCTTCCTGACCGCTGCGCATTGCGGAATGAATTCGGGCAACGCTCCTTCGTTGGTCGTCTTTTGGAACTTCGAATCACCAACCTGTGGTGCTCTCGGCGGGGGATCCTTGTCTGAGAATCAAACCGGCTCGGTGTTTCGCGCAAGCCGGGCAGATGTCGATATGACCCTGTTGGAACTCGACGATGACCCCGACGAGGCCTTTGGGGTCTACTATGCCGGCTGGGACCGCAGCGGGGTCGCGCCCACCGGGAGCGTAGGAATCCACCATCCAAACACCGACGAAAAGGCGATTAGTTTCAACGACGACCTATTGGCAACCAGCAACAGTTGTATCAGCAGCGGCGGCGTCGCTTCGCATTGGGAAGTAGACAATTGGGAAGACGGGACCACAGAACCCGGCTCCTCCGGCTCGGCTCTTTTCCATCCCACCACCAAACGCGTGATCGGCTTCTTGTCGGGCGGCGATGCGTCCTGCGAAAACCCGGCCGGCTTAGATTGCTATGGCAAATTTTCGGTTGGCTGGGACGGTGACAGTTCTTCGACGCGAATGCGTGATTGGCTCGACCCCAACCTGACGGGACTCCTTACCGTTGACGGTGCGGAACCATCCCCGCGGCTGCGGCTGGCCTCTTCGACCGTCACCGATATCTGTGCGACCGGCTTCGGCAACGGTAACGGCGTTTGCGAGCCGGGCGAGACCGTCGATCTCGACGTGACCCTCAGTTCCACTGGAGCCTTCACCGGCATCTCCGGAACGCTGACCTCGAGCACGCCGGGCGTCACAATCCTGGACGGCAATGTGAATTGGCCCGATCTCGGTTCGGGAGGCTCGGCAGCCGGAACGACGTCGTTCTCGGTAAAGATTGCGGGAACCTCCACCTGCTTCAGCACGATCGATCTTGATCTCGAAGTAACCGCGAACGAGGGCGGCCCCTTCCCTATCAACATCCTTCATCCGGTCGGCGCCTCGTTGGTCCCCAATGTTCCGCTTCCGATTCCCGACGGCGACCCGGTCGGGGTGGGCAGCGACCTCGTCGTCGCCGAAGACGTCACTTTGACGGACGTGAACGTTCGCGTGGAAGCCAGTCATACCTATGTAGGCGACCTAAGTTTTGTCCTTCGAAGTCCGTTGGGCAGCGAAGTCATCCTGTTAGACCAGCCCGGAGAGCCGGCCAGCGAATTCGGGTGCAGCGACGAGAATATGAACGTGACGTTCGACGACGCATCGGGAGTTGATTTGGAGACCCACTGCGCCGCGACCAATCCTTGGTATTCGGGAACCGCGGCGCCTGTAGGCTCTCTCGCGGCCTTCAACGGCGAATCGAGCGCGGGAACCTGGACGCTACAAGCCTTCGACGGCGCCGGGCAAGACACCGGCTCGATCGTCGATTGGGAGTTACTGACGACCCCTGCGCTGAACGGCACCTGTGCGACCTGCATCAACACCCCGGGAATCGATCTCTCGGTTTCGAAATCCGATTCGGACGATCCGATCGCCGCCGGTGGCACGCTCGTCTACACGGTGACCGTCACGAATTCCGGCGCCACCGCTGCGCCCGATGTCGTCGTCACCGACCTCCTTCCGGCCGAAGTTGCCCTGGTATCAACGAGCGGGTGCGCCGAAGACCCGGCCGGCGTCCCAACTTGTACTCTTGGGAATGTAGGCGGCTTCAGCTCGAAGCAGTATACGATCACCGTCACCGTCAACACCGGAGTAACGGGTCCCATTTCGAACGACGTGTCGGTCGTCACAAGCGGTGTCGAGTCGCTGCCCGGGGATGAATCCGATAGCGAGATAACGATCGTAACCGATTGCGGAAACTCTGCGGTCAATGCCGGAACCGGCGAAGACTGCGACGACGGCAACACCGCCGACGGAGATTGTTGTGACCGGAACTGCCAGGCAGAAGCCTCCGGCTCCGCCTGCCCCGACGGCAACGACTGCACCGACAACCAGTGTAACGGTGCGGGCCTCTGCCTGACCTCCAACAACTCGGCGCCCTGCGACGATGGGTTGTTTTGCACCGGCACCGATCAGTGTTCGGGCGGCGGATGCAACAGCCATGTCGGTGATCCATGCGTGGGTAATCCTAAATGCGCCGATTTGTGCAATGAAGCCGGTGACACCTGCAATGAAGCGGCCGGTACGGCCTGCGCCGACGACAGCAATCAATGTACCGACGACGAGTGCGACGGCGCTGGCGTTTGCCAACATGCGATTAACAGCGCCCCCTGCGACGACGGAATTGCATGCACCGTAACCGACATCTGCTCGGCCGGGCTCTGCAGCGGTGACGCCGCGGTATGCGCCCTCGACGAGTTCAAATCCTACCGCGCGAAGAAAAGGTCCGGAACGCCCAACTTGACCAAGACCACGGTCGAATTGGCGGATGAGTTCGAAACCAAAGACATGGTGGTATCCAAGCAGAAAGCGGTTAACGCGCCTGTAGGCCGCGACGGCAGCGGAATTGAACTGCCCCCAGTTCATATGGAGTGCTACAAGATTAAGGACGAGAAGCAGGACCCTAGGCAAGTGAGGTTCGCGAAACGCACCGTCGATGCGACCTCGCCACTAGGTTCGATCCAGCTCGTCATCCAGAGGGCACAACAACTGTGCATCCCGACGCCCCTTAGCACCCTAGGCGCACCCGATTCACTTCCGAGCCATCCGGTCGATGCGTTCAAGTGCTATCGGGCCAGGCCCAAGTCCGGCCAGCCCAAAGAAGTGTTCCCCAACGCCACCTTGACCGACGGATTCGAATCGAAGATCACACGTCTGATTCGCACCGACCTCATCTGCACTCCCGTCGCAGTAAACGGTCAGCCGATCTCAGCCCCCGACGATCACCTCCAATGCTTCAAGATCAAAGACGCTCCAGGTCAGTCCCGACTGCAAAAGGTCGACGTTTTTACGAGCACGCTATTTGGATCGGCGGAACTGACGATTAAAAATTCCCAGCACCTCTGCGTCCCGGCCACGGTGACGGTGACGGTGGCGGAAGTGCCCGCCGGTTGAAACGGATTGGCCAACCCAGTGCCCACACGTTGGCGGCACAACCGGGAACGAGTGCCCGGCAATTGACAAGGAACAATCATGGATCTTGAGACGGTACTGCGCACGGTCATCGAACCCCCTATTGGCTGGCTGGTCGTGGATCGGCCCGACGCTCGCGGCGCGATGACCCGCGATATGTGGCTGGCTGTGCCCGAAAAGCTGGCGCAATTGGCCGCCCACCCCGACGTTCGTGTGGTCGTGGTACGCGGCAGCCAGGGCTACTTCATTGCCGGCGCCGACATCACCGAGTTCCAGCACTACCGCTCTGATCCGGAACTCGCCCGGATCTACGACGAGGGCAGCCAGGCAACGTTGGAGGCACTGGAACGCCTAGCCGTTCCTTCGATCGCCATGATCGATGGTCCCTGCGTGGGCGGTGGCTCCTTGATCGCCTTCGGCTGTGATCTGCGCGTGATCGCCGACCGGGGCTTCATGGCAATCCCGGCTGGCCGGCTTGGCTTGGCCTATCCTCACCACGGTTTGGAACGCCTGGTTGCCGTACTGGGCGAAGCCAAAGCTCTGGACCTCCTGCTTACCGGCCGTCGCATCGCCGGGCCCGAGTCCCTGTCGTTGGGCATGACCCAGCGCTGCTTCCCCCACGCGGATCTGGAAACGGAAACTCGCACGCTCTGCGACCAGATCGCAAAGATGGCACCGCTATCGTTGCGCTACTCGCGCTTGGCCGCGCGGCGCAAGCTCTCCGGAATTCTCGGCGACGACGAGATCCACGAGATGATTGGCGCCTGCTTCGCGAGCGATGACTACAAGGAAGGCGTCACCGCGTTCCTTGAGAAGAGAAGCCCGAAGTTCAAAGGGAGCTGAAGGGCGAAGTTCTGCCACTCGGGTGCTCTTGGCCCAACCCCCAAAACAACGCAGATGCTTTGGCGTCAGCCAGCGCACTGGCTAGCGCACCGACTAGCGCACTGACCATGCCGGATGCGTACAAGCGCGTGCGCACGCGTTCGTACAGGTACGCGAGGAAATCAGCCGTTTCGTAAAAACTATAGTAAATTCAATCAGTTACAGTCCTGCCAAGATTCGGCATGCGCAGTGCTTCTAGGGGTCATCGCTTTAACGACCCCGGAGGATCAGCACATGTCCCTTTTCAGAAAGTCCGCCAAAACCGAAGATTCCAAGTCCAGCAGAGTTGTCGTGACCGGCAAGCGTTTGAAGGGATCTTGGATCATGGAATCGACGCTGGAGCCGAAGGCTCGTCGCAGCGCCCACGACCCGAGCGTACTCGTCGCTGAGAATCGCCGCGTCCGAACACTCCACTAGAAATCGCGGCCGATTGCTGGCTCGCCGACTACTAGCTGGCCGACTGGGTCGCTCGGCGGCGGGGCCACAACAAACGACGGTTCACCGCAAGGCCAACCGCCGGTAGCAGCAGCACGAGCAACGCTACCAAAACAGAATCGATGTCGACGTCGGCCCAGACCCAGGCCGGGGATCCTGAGGCCGCGGCGCTCCACGGCGCCACGGCTGCGGCACCGCTTGAGAGGAGGGTGATGCCGCAGCCCCCCCATTCCCAAATCCGTTCGCGCCAACCGACCAGTGCCAAAGCTGCGCCGAGAACCATGGTCGCGGCAGGCAACGCCTGCAGGGGCGAGTCGAAAATTGCGACCGTCCACACGACCAACAACGCCGCAAAAACACCCCACGAAAGAATCGAAAACCGCGGTGGGCCAGCGGGCGCGTCCCACATCTTGGTCGCACGCCTTTGGAACTGAAACCGACCCAGAAGTAGCGCGATGGCGGCAAGCACGATCAGCCCACTTTCCGCGATCACGGAAAAGCGCGACGCCATTACGCCGACCAGCGCAACAAGCGGCCCAGCGACGATCAACTCGTAGCCGCCGATTCGAAGATTCGGGTCTGCGCGAAAGTGTGTGTGATGCAACGGGCTAAGGTTCCGGGCCCGCGAAGTTGTCAGCTAGGCTTCGGTTCGAAGCCGGTGACCTTGGATCGCATACGGCCCCCGTGCTCGACCTCAACCACGATATTGCGACCACCGCAGCGCGGGCAGGGGAAGAAGGCCAGGTCGCCATCGTGCTGGGCCAACAAATACATGTTGCCGAGCAACAACCCTTCGCTGGTCTCTTCGTAGGCCAGCAAAGCCTCGCAGGTCTGCGACCGGCAGTGCAGGACGTTGACCTTGATTACAGGTTTCTTCGGTGCCGCGGGCTTGTCGCCGGTCCAGGGCTTGTCAGGGGAAGCGTCGCTCATCAGCGGCAACAGCTAGCGCGGCCTGCCAAGGCGCGCAAGCGGGCGCAATACATGGGCCCCCGACGCGAGCGTTGAGCAACGTTTCGGGCTAGAATTCGCGCCATGTCTGAAGCTCTGTCCATCCTTCAAGATTCCCTGCAAAGCGCTGACGGTTTCGTCGAGCTTCGCTATCACGCCAAGCGATCGAGTTCGGTCGCCGTCGAAAAAGGCAAGGTCGAGCGCACCCAAGCGCGCCACCGCTCGGGAGTCGCCGTGCGCGTACTGGCCGACGGAGCCTGGGGCTTCGCCTCAACCGGCAGCCTGGACAAAGGCTCGGTCGAACGCGCCATCGACAACGCGCGCATCGCTGCCAAGAGCGCAGGCGGTGCTCGCCGCGATAGCCTCGACGCCTTGCCCGCCGTTGATCTGGCGCGGGGCAACTTCGATCAGCCGGGTATCGACGAGCTGTTAGCACGGCCGCTTGAAGAGAAGGTTGGCATGGCCACCGAACTTGAGCAGCGTACTCGTGAAGGTTCGACCCACGTTCGTTCTGCTACCTGTGGCTATTCCGAGGTCTTCGAAGAAAAGGCGATCGTGACCACCGACGGTGCCGCTGCTTCGTTCCGTTTGGTGCGCCCCGAACTTCGACTGCAAGCCGTGGCAGAACGCGACGGCCAACTCTCCACCGGCTTCGAATCGATTGGTGTCACCGGCGGTTGGGAATGCCTGTTCCGCAATGGCTCCGGCGAACACTTCGCCGACAAGGCCGCAAGCACGGCCGTGGATCTGCTCTCAGCGGGCCAGCCCGAAGGCGGTCGCGCCACGGTAATCATGGCGCCTTCGATCGTCGGACTTCTCGTCCACGAAGCGATCGGCCACACCGTTGAGGCCGATTTCGTACAAGCCGGATCCGTGGCGCAAGGTAAGATCGGCGAAATGGTTGCCAGCCCCTTGGTCACGCTTTGCGACAGCGGCGCGTCGGAATTTTACGCTGGTGCCGGCGGAACGATCCCGATCGACGACGAAGGCGTGCTCACAGGGCGCACCACGATCATCGATCAGGGCCGGTTGGCGTCCTATCTCCATAACCGCGAGAGCGCCGCTCGCTTCGGAGTCAGTCCAACAGGCAACGCTCGCGCTTGGGAGTATTCCGACCAGCCGCTGATCCGCATGCGCAACACTTACATGGCACCCGGCTCACAGAGTCTCGAAGAAATTATTGCCAGCACCGAAGACGGCTACCTGTTGGAAGGGCCGCGCAATGGCCAGGCCGATTCCACCGGAGAGTTCATGTTCGGCGTTCAAGTCGCGCGCCGCATTCGCGGCGGCAAGCTAGGAGAAATGGTCAAGGGTGTGACGATCTCGGGAATTGCCTTCGACGTTCTGGCCTCGGTTGACGCGGTTTCAAGCGAGTTCCGCTGGGACCTCGGTTCCGGCTACTGCGGCAAGGGGCAGCCGGCCAAGGTCGATGCGGGCGGCCCTTACGTGCGCGCCCGCGTGCTGCTCGGCGGAGATCAGTAGATGAACGAGAGCAAGTTGATTGAACTCGGGCATCTTCTCACAAAGGCCGCCCTAGACGCTGGAGCCGATCAAGCCGAGGCGGCTGCTTCGTGGTCGCGTTCCGTGGAAACCCATATCCAGAACGGCGATGTCCATAGTGTCCAGACCGATGACGAAACGACCTTCGGCCTGCGCGTACTGGTCGGCGACCGTCTCGGCTTTGTGACCGCTAACGATACGCTCCACTCTCTACTGCGTGAACGTGCTGAAGAAGCCGTAGCGCAGGCACGTGTGAATCCTTCCGACCCTTGGCAGGGACTACCCGAGCCACTTGCCACTACGCCGGTGGACGGCCTGTTCGACAACGCAGTCGATGAACTCACCGCCAAGTACACCACTGAGCGCGCCCGCGAACTCGTTGATCATGTACGCGGTCGTGACGAACGCATTCGCATCGATTCCGGCGCGGTGTCGGCTTCGGTATCTCGCTCAGCTTTGGTTTCGACTGCTGGGGTCGAAGTATCGGAAAGTGGCACCGACGTGTCGTCATCGTTGTTCGGCATGGCCGTTGACGGCGAGGATGTCGCCAGCTTCGATTACGAGTCGGAGACCTCTCGCTCGCTGGCCGGCTTTGAGGCCGGGTACATCCAAGCTGCAGATCGATTCGCCGACAAGTGCTTGGCCGGGCTCGGTGCAGGAGCCGGAAGCAGTTTTCGCGGCGCGGTTTTGCTGTCACCCGACGCCGTAGCGGAACTCTTGTTGCCGACGTTTCTGGGTGCGATAAGCGCGGAAGCTGTACGCAAGGAACGCAGCCGCTTGGCGTCGGACTGTGGCAAGGCGGTCGCTGCCTCCTGCGTGACTCTAACAGAGAACGGATCATTGGCTGGCGGGGTTGCCTCATCAGCCTTCGATCGTGAGGGAATGCCGATCGTACCGCACACGCTGATCGACGCGGGAGTGCTGGGCATGTTCCTCTTCAATAGCTACGAAGCCCGCGCCGCTGGCGGCGACGCACGCTCAACCGGTCACGCTTCTGGTGGGGTCGCGAGTCTGCCCGGTATCGGCAGCAGCTATTTAGAACTCGACGCCGGAGATACCGCCTCCGCCGATCTCGTTTCGCCGTCCGAAACGATCATTCACGTCGGACGCTTCTCAGGCAGTACCAACGGAGTCACCGGCGACTTCTCAGGCGTGGTCAAAGGCAGCCACATCATCGAAGCCGGAGCCTGGCGCCCAGTTCGCGAAGTCCTCATCGCCGGCAACGTCTTCGACATGCTCAACCAAGTCAGCGCAATCTCAACCGAACGCCACCTAGTAGGAGCCACCGCCCTACTCCCCACCCTACGCATAGAAGGAATCTCCATAACCGCCGGTTAATCGGGGACGGGTACCTATTTCGCAAAATTCGGAACGGTCTAATCGGGGCGGAAATCGGGGACGGGTACCTATTTTTGGATTCATTCCTTGGTATCTGCGGTTCAATCGCGGGTAGCGGCCGGTTGCGTGATTTCACTCCGGCCCTTTGGGAGCCTTGGCCGCCCAGCCCGCCCTGGATCCGGGCGTAACCCCAGCCGACGCGCGGCGGAGCGTCGCCACTCTTGATCGCCGAAGGGTCGTCCGGTCGCGAGTGAATCGCGCAGCGCTTTCACTTCAGCTGTCGTTTGCGGGCGATTCACCAGCTCGCACCAATGGGCGGGCAGCAAAAGCGGCAGCGCGGTCAGCGAGATCTCGTCCTGCAGGGTCCTGCCGATTCTTTGGCGCAAGCTTGACCACGCCCAATCTTCAGCCCGTTCGACCAAACCCGCTCGAAGCGGATTCCGCTCAATGTAGCGACACACGGTCGTCAAATGATCGTCATCGTTGACGGCAAAACTTTTGTAGCGAGCCTGATAGAGATGCCCGCGACCGACGGTATTGTGCTGCACGTGCCAACGTTGCGTATGCGTCAAAGTCAGGCGGTGAGTGAATCGGGCGAGCGCTTGGTCGGTTTGCGGCCATAGCAACAGATGCCAATGGTTCGGCATCAAACAGTACGCCAACACCCGCATGTCGGTCCGCGACCGACTATCTTCCAGCAAGCCAACAAAATCGGCGTAGCAATTGGGGTTCTCAAAGAGTCGCTGCCCCCCATTGCCGCGATTCAACACATGGAACATCCAACCGCCGGGTGCGATACGCGCGGAACGAGGCATACACTGGAGTGTTCTCTAGCTACGCGATCAGGCCAATCCCCTTCATGGCATGATTCGAAAGAATCGGTACCCGTCCCCGATTAATTTCAGAGCTGGTTGCGGAAGTGGGGGGAGTGTTGGGCTAGTTGTTCTACGTAGGGTTTTACTTGGGTGCGTTTGGGTTCGGGGAAATCGGCAAAGTCGGAGATTAGGTCTTCGGGGACGTACCGGAAGGAGATGCTTACGCGGCGGAGGTCGAAGGCTTCCAGGCGGGTGGTCATCGGCGGATGGTTTCCAGTGCGAACCTGAACGATTCGATGGTAGAGCCGGTCTTTGAAATCGGCCCCGCTCAAAATTGTCACCGACCGGTGGCGCGTCCACACGCTGAGTTCCGGATCGGCGCTGCGATCCGGATCGAGAAACTCCAACAGGCCCGCCTGACCGACGTTGAACATCACCACCGGCCCCGGCTCGCCATCGCGGTGCATTCGAAGCCGCGCGTAGTCGCGCGGCCCCGACTCACCAATCTCGCGGCCGTAGTAGTTGATCAGACAAGTATTGGGCAGCGAGACGAGATCCGGCGAAGCGCAGTCGTCTTCATGGGATTCGCAAAGCAGTGGCCGGAGCCGATCCAACACCCCTTGCATGACAGCAGGAAACCCCTCGGCCCGTAGGCAGCGATCTTCTCTGTGGTCGGGCTCGGCGTAATAGCCGAGACTGGCGAACTGCCAAGCACCAAGCCAATACACAGGACGGGTCAGTCGGCGGGGATGGTTGGGGCTTCGCCCACGCTCGTCTCCGGCATGTCGCTGCTCCCAAATCGGCATCAAGCCCGCGAAGTAGGCGATCAAATGCTTCGACTCCTCCTTGGTGATGAAGTGAGGCAGATACGAGAATCCGTTTTGCTGGATCTCAGCACGGCCGTCGGCGGATTCAGACACGGTGTCGTGATTCGCGAACTCTTTCGATGAACGCAAGCGCGGCGCTCGCGGCGAAGCGTAATTGCCCGGCGTCGCCAGCGGCGGAGCGAAGGCGTAGTTCGTGATTGGCGTCGGCTAGCCAATGCATCTCCACGCAGGCGGGAAGTTGGCCATAGCTGCGCACCTGCTGCCGGTTGCCATGGACGTCCCGCGTTCCTTGAACGATCAGCGTCGGCAGGGTCAGTGCCGTTAGGGCACGCAGGCCATGGCGGTCTTCGGGATCGTCGCGCTTGTGGAAGGGGTAGCCGAAGCAGACCAAAGCATCGGCGTTCACAGACGGTGCCGATCGGGCCGCGATGCGGGCGCCAAGCGAAAACCCGCCGATCACGACGAAGTCGGCGTCGGCTTCTCTAATTGCAGTTTGGTATTCGGCGCCCAGGGCTTCGTCGGATTCGGTGACGCTCAGTGGGACGACCGTCACCACAATACCGGATGTCGCCGTTTGAGACTCGATCTCGGCTGCGATTGCGCTCGGTTCAGGTCGGGACGCCGAAACCGGGAAGGCGAGGATGAGTTTTGTCGGGGCGGTGGTCATGGGTTGTTCAGTGAGCAACAAGTGCAGAATACCGCGCCCGCACCTCATCGATACTGGTCTTGCGCGCTCCCCCGGATCCACGAAGCGAACCGGCCCTGTTCATCGCGAAGTAGGCGAAAGAAGCAGGCAAGAATCGGTACCCGTCCCCGATTAATTACCGGTAGCCTAACGTTCTTAGCTTCGCGGCGTCGTTGGCGTCCAGGCGGACTCTTGGGCCTTCGCGACGTTGTAGGCGACGGCAGATGTTGGGGTAGTTTGATACGACTCGTTCTAGGCGCGAGGCCCAGTCGGGTTTGTTTCGACCAGCTAGGTTGCGGCGCTCGGCGGGGTCAGCGCTTAGGTCGTAGGCCTCGAATGTCGTACCGCGTGTGCCGGAGCCGTTCATGATCACTTTGTAGTGCCCCTCGCGCACGGCATACGCGGGCGGGTGCCAACCGAGCAATCGACCAGCGGCGGTCAGACGCTTGCCACGATGTGCCTCAGTGAACCGGTAGGGCAACGCAGTGAAGTACCCGGCCTTTAATGGGGTCGCCAAAGAGCGGCCCTGCATTTCAGAGGGCACTTCGACACCGACAAGGCCAAGCAAGGTCGGGGCGATATCCACCAAGCCGACCGGCTCCTCGACACGCTGGCCGCCACGTACCGGGCCGCCAGCGATCAACCACGGCACCCGGATGGACTCTTCGTAGAGCTGGGTCCCGTGGCCAAGACCGCCGTGTTCGCCGAACTCTTCGCCGTGGCCGCTGGTCAGGGTGACAAACGAGCGGTCGCGTACCCCAACTTTCAACGCAGTCTTCACATACAGTTCAAGGGAACTATCGATTTCCAAAACCCGTGAACGATACTCTCTTGAAGTTCCGATATCGCGGGAACCGCGCACCGCCGTGAACGTGAAAGGCCTCGTTGCGTAGGTGTGAATGAAGACGAAAATCGGACCGCCCTGATATTCGCGCAGAAACGCCGTCGCGCGATCGACCGCGTTCGGAACGTTTGCGGCAGGGGGGAACCGAGCACCGCCTTCGTCGTAGCGATCAAAGCCTCGCGCGAAACCGAACTCCCCGGCCAACGCACCGCCGTCGGTAAACGCCACGGTCGTCCAGCCAGCTTTCTTCAACAACGTGGCCAGTGTCGGAACATCGGCAGCCAACGTTCGGTTCTCGTCGGTCACTCCGTGCACACTAGGGTTGAGCGACGTCATCAAAGACATGTGCGCGGGCAACGTGGTAACGGCCGAGGACAAAGCACGTGTGAACGCAGCGCCCTGTTTGCCAAAATACTTATCGATGAAAGGGCTCGGTGCCTGCTTGGCGCCAAAAATCCCCAACGAGCCGGTGCGCAAAGAATCGACCGAGACCATGGTCAGGACCGGGAACGGTTTTCGCTCGATCTCGAACGTAACTTCCGGGGCGCCCCAAACCACACCCGGCGCCGGGCCTTCGTCCGACGCAGGGCGGCTACGAAAAACGAAGCTTGCGTCCGATCCGGCAAACGCCGACAAACTGAAATCCGCTTCCCGCCAGCTGGTGTGTCCTTCCTGAGGTTTGATCGTCTTGTTGAAGAGAACTTTCTTCGTCCCGTCGTCGCCCTGCGCGCCGATCACGATCTCAACCGGAACTTTTCGATCGCGAGTCACGCCTTCTAGTCCAAAGCCCATACGCAGCCGCGCACCCTTGGGAATCGGCACCGGCGCGCTGGTCAGTTCTTGCCAATCAGCACGGTGCACTCCGCGCACGTGCACTTCGCTATCGATCGCACCTTCGGGCAGATCGGGCAGCACCAAAGTGCGCGAGACCACCCTCGAACTTGACGACGGCTCGAAACGTAGCTCGCCGCGTTTCTCCCAGGCGCCATCGCGCAAGACGAACACGTCGAGATCGCGTGCGGTTGACGCCAGGGCCTCGGGAACCTCGGCGGCCACAAACAAACGACCACCCGGACCGACCCACAGCGACCGTCGCTCCAGGGCGAGGCGACCGGTGCTTCCGAGCACTTCGCGCCACTGATTGGCAATCCGTGTGCGGGTGTAGGGGCGCTCGGCATTGCGAACCCCGGCCAGCTTCACTTCAATGTGACGCTCCAGCGAAAAGGGGTCTGCGGCCTGGGCCAAGACTCTGCCGCCGGGCACTGTAAGAAGTGCCAGCACCAGTATGAGAAGCAGCCGGAGCCGGCTTGGGGCGAGCTTTGCAGAATTCACGATGGCAAGAATTTGCCAGCACAGCCGCCGGAATCAAAGCTGTAGCCCCTGTGCGACCAATTTAGCGCCAGATGGAGAACATGAAAAACAACCAACTTAACGTCGGGGTAGACACCGGCGGGACCTTCACGGACATCGTTTTCCGCGAAGGCCGACG
The DNA here is from genome assembly GCA_047611725.1 of Binatia bacterium. Lineage (GTDB taxonomy): Bacteria > Desulfobacterota > Binatia > UBA1149 > CAITLU01 > JBLFWR01. Next base: position 22,219 of record JBLFWR010000028.1, read on the forward strand.
CCGTGGACGCCTAAAACTGCTCTCGACTCCGCAGGATCCCGCAAGCGCTGTCCTGGCCGGTTTGCGCACACTTTTCGCTTCTCGCACCCCCGACCTGCTCACCTACGGCACCACCGTGGCGACCAACGCCATGCTCCAAAGGCGCGGCGCCACCACGGCTCTGGTAACCACGGCCGGCTTCGAGGATGTGCTCGCGATCGGACGTCAGGCGCGCCCCGACCTCTATGCGTTGGAACCGCAGCGCACGGCAGCCCTGGTTCCGGACTCCCTTCGACTCGGAATCACCGAACGAATGCTTCACGACGGAAGCGCTCTAAAAACTCCCCGGGCGCGGGAGCTAGCCACGCTTGCCAAGCGCCTGAAAGCTGCCGGCGTGGAATCAATCGCGGTGTGCCTGCTTCACGCGTCGGCCAACCCCGATCACGAAACTGCGGTTGGCGAAGCATTGGCCGGTTTGAACATTCCGGTCACCTTGTCGAGCAGCCTTTCCCCTGAGCCCGGCGAGTACGAACGAACGAGTACAGTGGTCGCCAACGCGTATGTGCGCCCGATGGTCGAGCGTCACATCGCCGACCTTGAGCAAGGCAGTGGTGCGAAACGTTTCCGCGTCATGCAGTCCAACGGTGGCGCAATCGGCGCAGCCATCGCTGCCCGTGAACCAGTTCGCACGATGCTGTCGGGGCCAGCCGGCGGAGTGGCCGCGGCTGGCCAACTCGCCGAGGAACTCGGTCTGGATCGCCTCGTGACCTTCGACATGGGCGGCACCTCTACAGATGTGGCGCTGATCGCCGGACACGTTCCACGCCGCGCGATCACGTTAATCGGCGACGTTCCGGTGCGCACGCCGACCATCGACATCCACACCGTGGGCGCTGGTGGAGGCTCAATCGCCTCGGTTGATGAAGGCGGTTCGCTAAAGGTCGGTCCTGACAGCGCGGGGGCCGATCCGGGACCCGCCTGTTACGGAACCGGGGTGGCCCCGACTGCGACCGACGCCAACGTCGTGCTTGGCCGTCTGCTCCCCGCCCGTTTTCTAGGCGGCGCCATGACGCTTGATGCCAAGCGAGCGTTCACCGCGCTCGCTCACCTAGCTCGAGCGATGGGGATCACCGATGCCCGCGAAGCTGCCGAAGGTGTGACCCGGGTCATCGAAGGGAACATGGAACGCGCTATCCGGGTGATCACGGTAGAACGGGGTGAAGACCCGCGCTCGGCGACGCTGGCCGCTTTTGGTGGTGCGGCTGGGCTGCACGCCTGCTCGCTCGCCGAATCGCTCGGCATGCAAAACGTCGTCGTCCCTGAAAACCCCGGTTTGTTTTCGGCCCTAGGGGTCCTCGATGGTCCGGTGATTCGCGAAACGACGCTGGCATTGGCACCGGCCTTGGCTGGAGCGCCACCAAATCTTAACAGGCTTCGCCGGGCGGCCCGGGCGCCACTTGCAAGCATCGTTGGCGAAGTGCGCGCCGAAGGATTTTCTAAGCCCGACATTGCGACCGAGGTCTGGGTTCGCATGCGCTATGTCGGCCAATCAATGTTTTTGGAAGTGCCGCTCGGCGATCAGCTCGAAGACGCCTTCGAAGATCTGCATCGGCAACGCTTCCACTATGCAGACAGCAGTCGCGCCCTGGAGGTCGTCGGCTTGCGAGTTACAGCCCGTGGCGGCGGCCAACCTCGACGACAACAAGCTCGACAACAAGCTCGACCACCACGACCACCACGGTCACCGGTTGCCAAAAAAGGCGTGAGCGTGAGGGCGAAACCGGCAACTCGCACCGACGTCAGGGTTGCCGGACGCGACCTAAAGGCACCAGTTTACGAACGCGAAGAGCTTCCCAGCACAGCAACCTTGACCGGACCGGCGTTGATTGCCGAGTACAGTTCGACCATCTGGCTGCCGCCTCGCTGGAAAGCCAAAGTGACGCCGGGCGGACATTTGCTTTGCAATCTACCAACGAGGAAACGCTGATGACCGCACGTAAAAAATCACCGGCAAGCGATCTTGGACCGGTTGAACTCGAACTCTTCCACAACCGATTCATGGCGGTGGCCGAAGAGATGGGGGTGGTTCTGGAGCAGTCCGGCTTCTCGCCGAATATCAAAGAGCGGCGCGATTTTTCCTGTGCCCTCTTCGATCGTAACGGCGACATGGCTGCTCACGCAGCTCACATTCCCGTTCATCTCGGCTCCACGCCACTGTCGGTGCGGGCGGCGATCGACGCCGTCCCAATGGGGCCCGGCGACATCGTGATTCTGAACGACCCGTACGCCGGGGGCACGCATCTTCCCGACGTCACGCTGGTAGCGCCTGTGTACCTAGACGGGTACGACCGCCCGTTCGCCTACGTAGCCGACCGCGCCCACCACGCTGACATCGGCGGCTCTAGTCCTGGTTCCATGCCGTTGGCCACAGGAATCCATGAAGAAGGCTTCCGACTTCCACCCGTGCATCTGCTTCGCGGTGGCGATTGGGTGCGCGAAACACGCGAACTGTTTTTGGCCAACACACGTGTACCCGAGGAACGTCTGGGAGACCTCGACGCTCAAGTCGCGGCCCTTCGGGTTGGCGCAGCACGCACCCGCGAACTCGCCGAGCGCTTCGGCGCGAGCACCGTGGAGAACGCGATGGGCGCAGTCCAGGACTACGCGCAACGTCTGGTCACCGCACTTTTGGCGAAGCTACCGGCAGGCAAACACCAAGCCGAAGATGTGCTCGACGACGATGGCTACGGCACCCGCGACATCGCGTTGCGCGTGGCATTGCAACGCCAGGGGCGCGGGGCGCGCTCACACCTGCAGGTCGATTTTCGTGGAAGCGACTCCCAGTGTCGCGGGCCGATGAACGCCAACCTGGCGATCACCACGTCGGCGGTTTTCTACGTCATTGCATGCGTGGCGGGCCGCGAGGTTCCCGCCAACTCTGGCATCCTGCGGGCTGTCAGTATCCTGACCACCCCGGGCAGTATCGTAGACTGCACGTTCCCATCGGCCGTAGCTGCCGGAAACGTCGAAACCTCACAACGTATCGTCGACGTACTTCTGCGCGCCTTTGCCAAGATTCTTCCCGAGAAGATTCCAGCGGCCAGCTACGGCAGCATGAACAATACGGCATTGGGCGGGTACGATCAGGATCGCGAACGCTGGTTCTCATACTACGAAACCATTGCGGGCGGGGCCGGTGCCGGCCCTACTCGCGACGGCGCCTCGGCGATCCAAACCCACATGACCAACACGCTGAACACGCCGATCGAAAGCCTTGAGGCCTACTATCCGCTGCGCGTTCACCGCTACGGGCTGCGCAAGAACTCTGGTGGAAAAGGAAAGAACCGCGGCGGCGACGGAATCGTGCGCGAGATCGAAGTGTTGGGCGAGGCCAAACTAACCCTGCTCACCGAACGACGTCGTCATGCGCCATGGGGTCTAGCCGGTGGTGATGCGGCCAAGCGCGGGCGCAACACGCTGGTGAGAAACGGACGAAAATCCGAGCTTCCCGCCAAGTGTTCCATTGAACTGCAGGCCGGGGATCACGTGATCATCGAAACGCCGGGTGGTGGTGGCTGGGGAAAAATCAAAACCAGAGCAGCAAAGACCAGGTGCTAGCTTGGTGTCACCGATACGCGGGTTTCTATCCTTCGTCGTCCGTTTCCGACTCCTCGTCGGTCAAAAGGCGTGCGAGCATTTCTTCGGCGAACACGTCGTAGATGATGTTGCGGCGTTCGGCAAAGACACACTCGATCGTTCTGGGAGACGCGTAGATCAAAACGATGCGGTAGGACCCCACGCGCAACCGCGAGTAGTTATCCAGCGGCGCTTCGAGAGGTTTCAGATCGCCCTTTTCTTGGGCGAGGTCTCGCAGAGCCTGCCGCAGGCGACGCCTCGGCTCCGGAGCCTGGCTGCCTACGAAATCGACGACTTGCTGTGCGAGTCTGATCCGCAGCAAGCTCAGTCGTCCAACGCGGATAGTGGTTGAAACTTGGTTCGTCCCGAACGATGCGCGTCGATCGCTTTCACCGCTTTCGGGTTGGACAAAAGCTCCATCGTTTCGACGATGGCTTCCATTCGGGCTTGGGAAATGAGGAGCGCAACGGTCCGATCCCGTCGACTGATCCGGACGGTTTCGCCTTGCTCAGCCTTTTTAATCAGTCCGGAAAGGCGACTTTGAGCCTCGGTCACGGAATACGTAGAAGACACACCCCTTCTATATAAGATGGGCTTGGGCTCTACAAGGGATGTCGAATGCCCACTGGATCGAAATAGTGGAGGCTGGGGAAAAACGCCGGAGCGGCGGCGTCGACATTAAGCCAACGTTCGCCGCTCCGTGTGCCTGCCAGGAGGAGGTCGAGAACTGCTTGCTCCGGGGAGGCAGAGCAAGCCGCTCTCAGGCGGCACTCTATTTCTGTGCGATCAGCTCATCGAGTTTTCGCTCGATGGCGGTTAGGCGACGCTTAACGGCGGTGAGGTCACCCGCAACCGGAAGCGACAAACGCTTGTAAGCGCGCTCAACCTGTTTGCGACCAGCCGTCTCTGCCGTTTTCACGGCCTTCTTGCGACGCTTCTCGGTCTCCTTACGAAGGATACCGAAACGGCTATTAACGGCCTTGCGCAGATCGCTAACGCGGTCGGTGACTTCGTCGGTCACGTCGCTGACGCGATCGATGACGGCATCGACGCTGCGCTGCCCTTGAACCGGCAGAAGCTCACGCGCCTGGCGGCCGAGGCTACGGGCGGTCTTCTCGACGTCGTCACGAAGACGCTCGGCGCGGTCGGTCAATTCTTCAATGGGGAGCAGATTGGAAATGCTCAGGGTGTTCTTGTTGCTTTGCGTGGCCATGGTTTCACTCCTTATTGGGGGAGCCGCCTTGGCGGCATCAACTCCCTCGTCCTGCAGTGAAAATAACACAGCGCGTCAGACTGTCAAGTCAATCTTAGGAGTTTTTATGCGGTGCGGCATTCAGACCACGAATGTGGCCTGGGGACTGGCCCGGAGCAGGCTAGCTGGCTGAAGCAGTAGAGCTGGATGAGGGAGTTTTGGGCTTGTCAGCTGACTTCGACTCAGCTTTCGACTCAGCTTTCGACTCAGCTTTCGACTCGGCCTTCGACTCGGCTTTCGACTCAGCTTTGGACTCGGCTTTGGGCGTAGCCTTAGGGATCGATTCGGAGCTCGAACCGCCCTTCTTCTCGTAGCCTTCGGAGTACCAACCACCACCCTTGAGCGAGAAGCTGCTGGCGCTGATCAGTCGTTCGACTTTACAGCGGCATGTCGGGCAGCGCTTGATCGCGTCGTCATGGATCGACTGCTTGTAGTCAAAGACTCCACATTTGCGGCATTCATACTCGTAGACTGGCATCGCGAATTCCTTCTCTGGGACCACAGCCTCGGAGTCGGCTCCGAGCTGGACGGTTACCCGAAGCTAGGAGCGCTCCGGCCGATTGTCAACGCGTCGGGTCGAGAAGCGTCACCACACGTCCGGCAAGCCGTTGTGGATCAGGGGTTTCAATGAGGATCGTCTTAGAGCGGTCGCGCACTCCCCGAACGATTCGAACGCTCGTTTTGGCCACGCGAAGCTGTTTGCCGAGAAAGCGTTGCAAACCCTCGTTGGCCTCTCCGTCTACCGGGGGTGCCGTCAAGTGGACCTTCAAACGGTCGCCGTACACTCCCGCGACGCCGTCACGCGACGCGTTCGGCACTATACGAACGGCCAGCTCGACCCCGGTTTCGCGCAAACGCAGCCAAACCGGAGAATCGCTCACGAGCGAGCCAATTCCTTCGAACGTTTCGTCGCCTTAACCACAGCATCAACAACGGTGTCGACAAAGCCACCTTCTTCAAGCGCCGCCAGACCCGCCACTGTCGTGCCTCCCGGTGAAGAAACTGCCTTGCGCAAATCCTCAGGGGTCTGCCCTGTCTGGATCAGCATCTCGGCCGCTCCAAGAAGCGTTTGGTAAGTCAGGCGCCGGGCCAATTCCTCGTTCAGACCAGCCTTGCGACCGCCGCGAACCAACGCTTCGGCAAAACGGTAAACGTAGGCCGGACCGCTACCGCTGAGCCCCGTGACGGGGTCCAATGTGGATTCCTTGTCGGTGACGTACACGGCCGCGACCGGCGACAAAATTCCGCGCGCCCGCGAAATATCCCTCGCCTTCGCGTACTTGCCGCGACACAGCACGGCCGCGCCACGACCGACAAGACAGGGGGTATTCGGCATGCATCGCACGACCCGAATCCCCTCGCCCAAGGCCTTCTCCATGCGACCGAGACGAACACCGGCGGCAATCGAAAGGATGAGGTTTTTGTTCGTAACCACCTCGGCGATGCTCTGCAGAACTTCGGGAAGAATCTGTGGCTTTACGGCGAGAACAACAATGCGCGCGCTGGCCGCGAGCGCAGCACCATCGGCCAGAACCGCGATCCGGTAAACTTTGCGCAGGTAGGCTCTTCTAGTCGCGACCGGTTCGGCGACCGCGATCGAGCCTGGCCCGTTGCCTGCCCCTACGAGGCCTCGAATCATCGCCTCGGCCATGTTGCCGCCGCCGATAAAACCGATCTCATAGTCGAATTTGCGCTTGGTTTTCGTCCCGGCCGCAGCCCCGGGTTTGCTCACAGCACTGGCTTTGGGAGCTGCGGCGGGCTTCTTCGCGGCTACCTTCTTCTTTGCACCGGCATTAGCGGGGAGAGTTTTCGATGGCATCGAGTTTCCTTGGCAGTTTTCCAAACAGCGATTACACAGCGCCGGGGCGACCAGACAGGGGGTTTCAAGAGGGTTTCAAGATAGACGGGGGCCGAAAATCGCCGAGCCCAAGCGTACAATCGTTGCACCTTCACGGATCGCTTCAACGAAGTCACCCGACATTCCGGCGGAGATTTCGGTAACCGGCGCTCCGGGCAAACCAAGGGCACGCAGGATTTTGGCACATTCGCGAAGACGGGCGAAGTGCGGACGAGGATCACCGTCGGCTGGGGCCACAGCCATGACGCCCTCCACGACCAAGCCTGCCGGATCGACGATCGCATCCAGAAATCGAGCTGCGTCTTGCGGAGCAACCCCGGCGCGGTCACCACCTTCGGCAAGACAAATCTGCAGAAAGACACGTACCGGAACCGAACGATCGCGGCCGATCCGTGCCAACTTTGCTGCCGCACGGCTAGAGTCCAAGCCCTGAATGACTTCGAAACAACGGGCAACCGGCGCCGCTTTGCCCGATTGAAGATGCCCCACAAAGTGCCAGCAGGGTGAGTCTGAGC
>JBLFWR010000029.1:0-28750 GCA_047611725.1 Binatia bacterium
GGAGAACGCGCGCTCTAAATTACACATTCTAATTGCGAATAGTGTGAAATGGGTGCGGGGGCGGGATTTGAACCCACGACCTGCGGGTTATGAGCCCGCCGAGCTACCAGACTGCTCCACCCCGCGTGGAGGATGTACGCAGAGCCGGAACCGGAGTCAACTTGAAACGAGTTATGAAGCTCAACGCCCGGCGTTCGAAAAACCGCTCTTAAGACCGACTGCATCACAAAGTCGCCGCAGTTCCGCTTCACGCAAGGTTCGCCAATCGCCCGGCGCCAGACCGGCCAGCCCCAACGGCCCCACCGAGACCCGCTTGAGCTTATCCACGTGGACGCCGATTGCCTCGAACATGCGACGGATTTGCTGATTTCGCCCCTCGTGTAGACGAACCTCAATCCAAACCTTCTTCTCGAGCTGCTTGATCACGCGAAGCTCACAGGGGGACGTGCGGCCATCGGTGAGGCGAATGCCGCTGGCGAGACGCGTCAGATCCCTGTCGGAGGGACACACGTTCACTTTTACTTCGTAGACCTTGTCGATGTGATGGCGCGGGTGCATCAGCCGCTCCGCCAACTCACCGTCATTCGTGAGTAGCAGTAGCCCCGAAGTGCTGAAGTCCAAGCGGCCGACCGGGTGAATGCCGGGCCCTAGGTGACGAGCGATGTCGCCGACGCACGGGCGACGCTCCGGATCGTTCATCGTGGTCACACAACCAATTGGCTTGTTCAGAACAAAGTAAGAAAACGCACGCGGCTCAGGCATGCGCTTGCCGTTGATCTTGACCACGTCAACGCCCGGTTGCGCGCGCGTTCCAAGTTCGCTGACGACTTTCCCGTTCAGGGTCACCGAGCCTTCGGTGATGATTTTTTCGGCCTCGCGACGCGAAGCGATACCCGCGCGCGACATGAGGATCTGAATGCGCACCCCGGCCGGCGACTGTTCAGCGGCGGCCGATGCAGGCTTTTTACCTTTGCTGACGATTTTTGTCGCCGGCTTGGCCGCTGGTTTGGCCGCTGGCTTGGCCTTGGCACTGCGCGCCGGTTTTGGCGCAACTGCACCCCGGGTCCGTGCGGTTTTTTTTGGGAGCTCACCGTCATCAGCCAGCGTGGTACGCGGAATGCGCGCACGAACCCGACCAGGAGCAGAGCCGGGTTGAGGTTTGCCCGCTGTGGGGCCTGACGGTTTTCGAGGGGGACTTGGCACGGTTTTCACCCTGCTCTTATGAACGCGACCTGTGCGGGTTCAATCACCGGACGTCAGTGTCTGGGGCAGCAGGTTCGCCCACAACAGCTGCGGAAGCCTCAGTTGCTGGCTCGTCGCCAACTTCTGGAGCTGGTTCTGGCCCTGCTTCTGGAGCCGGTTGAGCCTCACGTCCCACAGTATCGTGCGGTGCTGCCGGTGCTGCCGGCTCACCGGACTCCAAGGGGAGAACGTCGGCGGCGGCCACCGCCGCCCCTTCGCGAAACTCACCACGCTCGGCGAGTAGCTCGATGTCATCGCCCAGCTCGCCCAATGTGGGCAGGTCGCGAAGGCTCTTGAGCCCGAACAATTCCAAAAACTCGGTCGTGCTGCTGTAAAGCAGAGGGCGCCCCGGCGCGTCCTTGCGTCCAATAATTTTCAGGAGGTTACGCTCGACTAGGGTTTCCATGACCGCGCCAGACTCGACGCCTCGCACCGACTCGACGTCTACACGAGTACACGGCTGTTTGTACGCAACGACCGCCATGGTCTCGGTCGCGGCGCGCGTAAGACGAAACGGTCGCTCTCGAAAAAGCTTGCGCACATAGCGATGATGTTCCGGGCCGGTCCGCATCTGCCATCCGCCAGCGACTTCGATCAAGCGAAACCCACGCGTCAGATAGCCGTTGGCAAGATGCTTCAGTCCGGCGCGAACTTCGCCTCTCGTGGCCCCCTCGACGATTTCGGCCAACTTTGACACGGCAATTGGATCGCCGGCGGCAAACAGCAAAGCCTCCAGGACCGGCTCGATACGATCAACCGGCCAACTACCGCCACCTTCTTCCTGGTCATCGAGATCCGACTCGTGCGACTCTTCGTTGCTCATGCATCCCCTCCTTCACCGCCATCAGTCTCGCCCACTTTGTCGTGCGACACCATTGCGTCCTCTTCACCAACGGGCGTCACACTAAACCCCGCCCCTGACGCAGCCCCATACATTTCGTCGAGGGCGGCAATCGTTTCTTCAACCTTGTCGCTGACCAGACGCAAAAGGATCGGGCCCACAGCGCCCTCCTGTTCGGCCTCGATGGCGCCCATCTTCATGAGCTCCAACATCCCGACGAATGTCGCAATGACGAACCCACGAGGAGCATCAGGCTCGAACACTTCTTCGAAACGTACCCGCCCGCGAGTACGCAACCGGTCAACCATCGTGCGAACCGCGTCGGCAACACTGTATTCTTCGCCTTCCACGGTGTGCGGACGACGAGCAGCGGCTCGGGCGAGGACACGGCGCAACGCCTCGAACAAGTCACCCATTTCTACGCGGGTGTAACCTGCGTCATCGGTTTCAACTTCTCGAGGGTCAGGCTTGGTCGGCGTACGCCGGAACACGTCGCGATCTAGAAGCACTCGATCGCGAAGTGCTTCCGCAGCTTCGCGATATCGCTGGTAGTCGGCGAGCTGACGCACGAGGTCGCCGACCGAATCTTCCTCGTCCTCTTCGGCATCCTCGTCGGCTGGCAACAGCAGGCGCGACTTCATGTACATGAGCGATGCAGCCATCACGAGATACTCGCCGGCCACGTTGAGGTTCAGTTCTTCGAAGATATCCAGGTAGGCGAGATATTGATCTGTGATCGTCGCGACCGGCAGGTGATAGATATCAACCTCGTTGGTCCGCACGAGGTGCAAGAGCAGGTCTAGTGGCCCTTCGAAGGCATCAAGCTTGACCGTGTATCCCGCCGCAGCTGTCATCCAATCCCCATCGCGTCACGCACTTCACCCATCGTGGCACGGGCAACATCGCTCGCGCGCCGCCGGCCCTCTTCGAGAACATCGGTGACGATTCCAGGCTTGGCAGCAAGCGCGGCGCGCCGTTCCTGGATCGGTCCGAGCTCGTCGACCACGTGGCGAATCATCACCTTCTTGCAATCAAGACAGCCGATCGTTGCGTTGCGACAGCCTTCGGTGAGTTCGGCGCGTTCTTCGGGAGTGCAATAAATCTCATGCAGCCGAAACGCAGGACAATCCGCCGGGTCACCCGGGTCGGTCCGTCTCGCTCTACGAGGGTCGGTAACCATTCGGCCCAATTTTTTGAGCACCGTGTCAGGGTCGTCAGTCAAAGCTACGGCATTGCCGTAGCTTTTGGACATTTTGCGCCCGTCAGTACCGGGTACCCGTTTCGCTTCAACAACCAACCCTTTCGGCTCGGGAAAAATCTCACGATACAGACGGTTGAAACGACGTGCGACTTCACGAGTGAGTTCAACGTGAGGCAGCTGGTCTTCTCCTACCGGAACACCGATTGCCTTGTAGAGCAGGATATCCGCTGCTTGCAGAAGCGGGTAGCCAAGAAACCCGTAGGTGGACAGGTCTTTGCCGGACAACTGTTCCTGCTGCTCTTTGTAGGTCGGCACACGTTCCAGCCAAGGCACCGGTACGATCATCGAAAACGCCAAGTGAAGCTCGGCATGCTCAGGGATAGATGTCTGGCGGAAAATTACTGCGCGTTCTGGATCCAATCCAACAGCTAGCCAATCAAGGACCATTTCCTGACTACTGCGGGCGATTCCCCCGGGGTCGGAATACTCGGTGGTCAGGGCATGCCAGTCGGCGACGAAAAAGAAACAGTCCGCTTCATCCTGAAGACGCACCCAGTTCTCGAGAGCACCCTTGAGGTGGCCGAGATGCAGCCCACCGGTAGGGCGTGTGCCGGAAACAATTCTTTTGGCGATCACGCCCTTCTTCTTCTCGCTCACGCTTCTACGTTCCTTATCCTAAGCTGGGGTTGCTGGGCTTGCCCTACATGAGCAAGCGCAAAACCCCCATTACCATGTCCATTACGGGCCCGAGAACCATCGAGAGAACTCCGGTCATCAGCAAAGTCACCACGATCAGAAACCCGAACGGCTCGACTTGCTCCAAAGCCTCGGAAGCGGCTTGCGGAAGCAGTCCTACGGCAATTCGCCCACCATCCAACGGAGGGATGGGCACCAGATTCAACACCGCCAGAAGGACATTGAGCTGAATGCTATACACGCACATGATCGCGACGGGCTCAGCTACAGCGAAACCGCCCTGTGCGCCGGCCGGCGTGGCCATCGATGTCACCACCCCCAACAGTACCGCACTGCCAGCGGCAAGGGCCAGGTTCATGGCCGGGCCAGCCGCGGCGACCTTCACCATGTCCAAACGCGGATCACCCAATCGGTGAAAGGCCACTGGCACCGGTCGGGCCCAACCAAACATCGGCGCCCCAGACATAAACAGCATTGCAGGCAGTAGCACCGTCCCGATCGGATCAATGTGGGCTAAAGGGTTCAGCGTGAGGCGACCGGCCATCGCTGCCGTATCGTCGCCGCAGCGCCACGCCACATAGCCGTGGGCCCACTCGTGAAACACGAGAGCCATCAGGAGAGGAAAAATCCAAAGGAGTGCGGCAGCTGGGTCTTGGGTCACGAAATTAAGGCCGTGCAATCGCGGCGCACGCGAGAAGTAGCAGCGCCACTTAGGCCGGGCAAACAGGCCACACCGAACCTAATCATGATCGAACTGCCGTTTGGCGCGCGGATGGTGCGCATCATGAACCTCACGAAGACGGCGACTGGCTACGTGAGTGTAGATCTGTGTCGTGGTGATGTCGGCGTGTCCGAGCAGTAGCTGAACCGCCCGAAGGTCAGCGCCACCGTCAAGCAAATGCGTCGCGAAGGAGTGCCGCAGGACGTGCGGGGAGACGCCCTCGAGCCCGGCGACGACCGCGTGCTGCTTTAGCCGCTTCCAGAACCCTTGTCGCGTCAGTGGCTGAGCTCGGCGCCCAACGAAGAGTGTCGCGCAGCGACGGTGCGGATCGAGCTTCCCGCGCGCCGTCTCGATGTAGGCGCGCACAGCCGCCAGCGCCGGGCGCCCGACCGGGACCGCCCGTTCTTTTGAACCCTTGCCGACAACACGCAAGTACCCCTCACGCACGTTAATCGCCGAAGTCGGTAGGTCGACAAGCTCGGAAACGCGCAATCCGCAGCCGTACAGGAGCTCAAGCATCGCGCGATCGCGGACACCACATGGCTCCTCGCCGTCCGGTGCGTCCAGCAAACGCTCCACATCAGCAGCTGACAACTCGTGAGGATGCGGGCGCACTTCACGGCGCGAGCGCAACAACCGTACCGGATTCACATCAACCCGCCCGTCACGCTCGAGGTACCTAAAAAAACCACGCACGGCTGACATCGCCCGGGCGCGTGACGAACTCGCCAATCCGAGTTCGTTCAGTGCTTCAAGATAGTCGACGAGATCGGCGGAGGTCACGTCGGCGCTTCCTGTTCGCCCACCAGCCTGCATCGTGTCGGCAAAACGACTTAGATCGCGACCATAGGCGTCCATGCTGTGCCGAGACAGTCCTCGCTCAGTGGCCAAGTGATCGAGGTACTCATCCACATCGACCGCCAACGAATTCACAGCGGAGCTCATTGGACTGGTACCGACGGGGGGTCAGAGGCTGAGGTCTCGCGCCTTGCAGGATCCAACGCATCCTCGATTGCCGCGGCAATCGTGCGCGCAATTTCGGGGTCTTCGATTTTGTTGCCGTCAGCGTCCGTTACGTAAAACACATCGAGCACCTCGGTAACGTGCGTCGAAATTTTCGCCATGTGAACAGACAGCCCGTGCCGGTACATAGCGTCAGAGATCAAAAAGAGAAGCACCGGACGGTCAGCCGCATACACGTCTAACGCCGTAAAATCGGCAACTGTCTCGTTATCGACCTCGACTCGGACATAACCGCGGGGTGGCGGAGCCTTATCGCCGAGTCGTTGCCCCCGCTCGGCCAGCGACTGTTCGACGAGCTCTGACGCTGAGCACTCACCGGAGAAAATCAGCTCAAGGTTGCGCGTTACTTGCCCCCAAACCTCTGGAGACAAGGCGTCGGCTTCCCCCCCGGCATGATCAATGCGAAAGATATCAATCGCCCAACCGTGCGAAGAGGTCGCTAGCCGGGCGGCAACAATCGAGAGACCAGCCACCGAAAGAGCGGCGGTTACTGAAGAGAACAAGCCTCGTTTGTCAGGCGCGCATATCGTGAATTCCGTGAACCCGCGTTCCGGATGATGAACCACCCCTGATCGAAACAACGCCGCGTCGACGGATTGATACAAACGCCAGTGATCGATGATCTGATCATCAGTCGTCCCGACCAGATAACTCGAAGGCATCGACTCAAGAAACTCTGCGAGCTGCCGACGATCCGACACACCTTCGCCGCGTTCAATCAGACGCTCGCGGGTGCGCCCACTACGTTTGTCAATGTCGGCTTCGGTGACGATTCCGCGGTCGAACATATCGACGGCACGTCGATAAAGTTCCGCCAGCAAATGATCGCGCCAGCCATTCCAGATTTTCGGACCAACGGCCTTCATGTCAGCAAACGTCAACAGGTACAGCAGCCGAAGCCGCTGGGCCGTCCCGACAGCGTGCACGAAATCCAGAACGATCTTCGGATCTTCAATGTCGTGGCGCTGTGCCGTGTCCGACATCAAGAGGTGATTGCGAACCAGGAATTCCAGGGTCTCTCGATGATCCTCGTGCATGAACAGCCGCACCGCGATCTCGCGGACCATGAGTGCGCCCTTCTCGTCGTGATCGCCGCCAAAGCCCTTGCCAAGGTCATGAAACATCATTCCGAGATAGAGCAGTTCCGGGGCGTCGCACTGCCGCATGATGTTGGTCAAAAACGGGCTGTCACGAGCGAACTCACCGTCGCGCAATTTTTCGAGTTCACGGATACCGATCAGCGAGTGCTCGTCAACTGTATAGACGTGATAGTAGTCGTGCTGCACCATGCAGAACAAGCGGCCGAACTCAGGGATGAGCTTGCCCAGAACTCCTAACCTGTTCATGGCCGCAAGAATTCGAAAGACCCCCGATTTGGCGCGAAGAATCGAAAAGAATACGTCGACACAATCGGTGGTCGCCAACGCTTGTGGCGTCACCCCGTCGGCTGCGCGGCGGATCGCCTCTCGAGCCGCCGGTGAAAACTCAGCATCAAGCCGTTGCGCATCAGCGAAGACCCGGATGAGATTCTCCGGGGCCTCGCCCAGATGTGCGTCATCCACCAAAAGCTCATTCCCACTCACCGTTACGCCCGCGCGTATCGTTCGCCGTGTGAATCGGTCCAAGATTCCAGCTTTCTCCGGAGGCGCCATCAAGCGCTGCACCACATCCAAAGTTGTCCGCGCAACAAGCGCAGCGTGGTGGTGATAATCGCGAAGCAACAAATCGCCAGGGGAAGCGCTACCTTCGGCTTTGTAGCCGCCGCGCTCTGCCAATAACTCTCCGCGTTCGAAGGTAAGCTGATCGCCCTTGCCGCCGGCCAAGAAGTGCAATCCGTTCCGAGTATGAAAGAGGAACTCCAATGCCGCAGAGAGCTCTTCGAACTCGCGAGTCGTCAAGATGTCGGCATCGGCAAAGTCTTCAAGAGTCTCTGCCCCACGCATCACCATCCCGATCCAGCGCGCGAAATGTAAATCGCGCAGGCCTCCCTGCCCTTCCTTCAAATTTGGTTCAAGAATGAAAACCGACTCGCCCAAACGTGCATGACGCGAGCGCATTTCTGCAACCTTGGCAGCGGTAAACCCGACGACATCTTCAGCCGCGATGGCCTGTCTCACTTCGGTTTCGTAGACGCCCGCTAGTTCGGGACTCCCACACAAAAAGCGACCGTCCAACAACGAAGTCTTAATGGTCAGATCGGTACGAGCCAGCGCAACACAATCGTTTACGCTTCGCACCGCATGGCCAACATCCAGACGGGCATCCCAAAGGGTATAGAGGAGCGACTCGGTGACAGTCTCGACGTATGGAGTGACCCGACCACTGTGCAACACAAGTAGATCAACATCGGAATGTGGTGCCTGTTCGCGACGCCCATAACCGCCCAACGCAATCACCGCGCATTGCTGACGGGTACGAGCGTACTTTTTCGAGAAGCGATCGGTCGCCGACTCGAAGACGAAACGGATTAGATTGTCGATGCAGGTAGCGAGCCGGTGACAGGTTTCGATGCCGGGGGCCCCGGCCCAATGGGATTCGGCCAGTTCATCGCGAACCGAGGCCATGTAGTCGCGGGCAATCTCCGAAAGTTTGCCGCCCGCGCTGCCGGGTGCAGGCAACAGGATCGTCGAGCGTGAGCGAGTGCCCGCGTCTTCGCTCACTGCGGAGCCCTTGTGCTAGTAAACGCCAGCGACCGAGTCGTCTTCGACGTGACGACGAATGCCCCGATAAATGCCTTCGGAAATAAGGTCCTGGTAAGAGGATGTTCTGATTCGCGCACCTTCAGCACTGTGAGTAATAAACCCCGCTTCGACCAGTACACTCGGCATGTAGGTGCCATCCAGAACATAGAATGGTCCCTGCTTCACGCCGAGATCTCGCACGCCCTTGTAGCGCGGCTGTATGGACCGCACCAACTGCGATTGGATCTGGCGCGCAAGCGCAATCGACTCGGATTCCTTCGACCCCTGAACCATGTCGGAAAGTATGAAAGGGAGGTCCGCGTCTCGAGACACGTCGTATCCCTTGATCAATGGGTCAACCCCGTTCTCTAGTTTGGCAAGTCGCAGGGTCGCGCGGTCGTTGGTGTTTTTCAGATAGTAAGTCTCGATGCCCTCAGCTTCCGCTCTCACGCTCGCGTTGGCGTGGATTGAAATGAAGAGGTCCGCCTCGCGTACGTTGGCGACGTCCTTGCGCTGGGCCAACGTCAATGTGGCATCGCCGTCGCGAGTCAAAACTACACGAGCCCCCAAACCGGCACGTAACTTCGCCGCCAGCTTGTGGGCAATCGCCAAGGTCACATCCTTCTCACGGTGTCCGGCTGGACCGAGGGCACCGGGATCGGCACCACCATGACCAGGATCGATGACGATCGTCCATGGCCCGTGACTGCGAAGTGGTGCCGCTGCCACAGCAGGAACCGACGCCCGCGGAGCTTTGGCCTTGGCAACAACCGCGACGGTATCGGGCGGCTTAACTACTGCGGGGAGCGTGTCGACCGACGGGGGAAGAACAACGGAAGCGGCCACCGCCGCTGCTTGCTTGGGCGCAACCGACGCCGGGATCGCTGCTGGTACTGCCGGTACACGTCGCTGCACACTGGCAACCGCTGCCGGAGCTTGGGTGGGTCGCTGCCCCGCCGACACGACCCGACCATCGCCGGAAATTGGTCGCGCATTTTCAAGATCGATAACGATGCGAGCCGGTGAAGACAACGTAAAAACCTTCGGGACCACCGGCCCTGAAAGTTCCATGACCACGCGGGCCGTTTGCTCGTTGAATTGCCCCGCCCTGACACGGGCGACGCGCGAATCGCCGACCTCGAGGTCGCCCAGCATACTGAGCTGAATTCCGGCGCCGGTCAGATCGACGTAAAAACGGGTCGGAACACCCGCCGCCATATCGCCAGCAGCAAAAGCCGCTCGATAAGCAGCCGCGCCATCAATGTCGATGACGATACGCGTATATTCGTCACCTGATGCATGACGAATTCGTTGAATATTGACGGCGTCCGCGCTGACACACGACACCGTAACCAGTGCCGCAACCGCGACCGCCCAAGCGAGGATTCGGACCTCTCGCACAGCAACCACCTCCCAAACCACATCCACCACATGCAAAAGATTCGCACGAAACCGCGCGGTTACGGCTTGAACCGCAACCCGCCGACCTCATGACCACAGCCCCAAAATGGGCCACAACCGCGTATTATTGCGCCTTGCGTGCTCGGTCTACAAGCTCAGAGAGGAGGTTCAGCGATTCCAGCGGGGTAAGGCCCTGCGGGTCAAGCAGAGCAAGGTCTGAAACCAAGGCCTGCCGCACGGGATCGGGCGCGGTCTCGGCCCTGGGCGCAAACAGGGCTAATTGGGAGCTCGCGTCCATACCAGGAAGCCCCTCGCCGCTCTCAAAACGGGCCAACATCTTGCGTGCCCGCTCGATCACAGGTTCGGGAACACCCGCCAAGCGGGCAACTTCAATCCCATAACTACCACTGGCTGGCCCCTCGACGATCCGATACAGGAACAGGATTTCGCCTTTGTAACGGCGAACGGCAACCGAAAAGTTTTCGACCGCTGGGTGTTCCAGCGCCAGGCCAGCTAGCTCGTGATAGTGCGTGGCAAAGACTGTCTTGACCTTGGCCTTGACCATCGCCTCGGCCACCGCCCACGCGATCGAAATCCCGTCGAACGTAGAAGTGCCTCGACCGATTTCGTCAAGTACCACTAGTGATCTCGCCGACATACCGGCCAAAATGTTAGCGGTTTCCGACATCTCGACCATAAAAGTCGACTGTCCGGCAGCCAGATTGTCGCTAGCGCCGATCCGCGTAAAAATTCGATCCACCAGCGGTATGCGGGCCGTATCAGCGGGAACGAACGAGCCGCAGTGAGCAAGCAGAACAAGCAATGCGGTTTGTCGAAGGTAGGTGGACTTGCCCGCCATGTTCGGCCCGGTAATGACCATCACCGATCGTGACGACGAACCCAGCGCGCAATCGTTGGCAACGAAGCGCGCACCGGCGGCCGCCTCGACCACCGGATGACGTCCACCTCGAATTTCCAGATCGTCGCCGGTGTGAAACTCGGGGCGCACATAACCGCCGTTGTGAGCCCGTTCGGCCAGCCCCGCCAAAACATCGACGGCCGCCAATCCTGAAGCGGTTCGGCCCAACTGTACTTGCGCGTCCTGAAGAGCATCCACAAGGGCGCCAAAGAGACGTCCCTCGATCGCGACCAACCGTTCTTCCGCCCCCAGCACCTCGCCTTCGCGCGCCTTGAGCGCGTCTGTGATGTACCTTTCCGCGCCGGCTAGGGTTTGCTTACGAACGTAGTCGTCGGGAGCCAAATGCTGATTGGCCTTGGTAATTTCGATGAAGTAGCCGAAGACGCGATTGAACCCGACCTTAAGACTCGGAATTCCGGTGCGAACACGCTCGTCGGCCTCGAACGTAGCAATCCATCCTTTTCCATCTCGACTGATCGCCCGTAGGCGGTCCACTTCTTCATCGAAGCCATCGCGAATTACACCACCTTTGCCCATGGCAGGCGGCGGCTCATCGGTAAGCGTGGCCCGAATCTGGTTGCCAGCCTCAGCGCACGGGTCTATCCGTTCCGTGAGCTCCGACACCACGCCAAGCGGGCGACCAGTGCCAGACAGGCTAGCGAGGCGCGCTTGCAAACGAGCGACCGCTTCCAACGAATCGGCCAGACGCCGAACATCCCGAGGCCCGGCACTGCGGGCGCCGATCCGACCAGCAAGACGTTCCAGATCACCGATCTCCTTCAGCATCTGCCGCACGGCGGTTCGGAGTTCATAGTCTTCAAAAAACAGTTCGACCGCGTCGAGGCGGCCACCGATCGCCGCCAGGTCAGCAAGTGGCTGCAACAGCCAGCGTCGCAACAAGCGCTTACCCATCGCGGTGGAGGCGCAGTCGATCACCGAAACCAGTGAGCCTCGCTCGCCACCGCCATAACTCACCAAAAGTTCCAGGTTGCGGCGCGTTGCCTCGTCAAGGGTCACGAACCCAGAAGCATCGTAGTACTCGGCCTGCCGCAGATGAGATGTTGCGCCGCCTTGAGTACGCCCCACGTACCCAAGCAGCAACGCGCACGCCCCGGCGGCTTGCTTGGGTAGCCCTGCGTTGAGTGCAACCGATCGAGGCTGTTCATCGTCTTGGGCAGCGTCTTGGGCAGCGTCTTGGGCAGCGGCACGCTCAGCTTCTTGGGCTAGGTCACGCTCAACGGCAAGCAAGGTGTCCGGCAAGACGGCCGCCAACCGTTCTTTCCAGGCATCAGCTGTGGCCTGGGAACAAACGATTTCCGCCGGTGACAAACCAAGTAGTTCGTCGAGCAGTGCAGCGTCGCTTTCAACGACGGTCGCACGAAGCTCGCCGGTAGAAAAATCGGTCACGGCCAAACCGCTGCGACCGTCATCCTGGACAATCGCAGCCAGGTAGTTGCTCCGCTCTGGCGCCAGACTTTCTTCGTCTAACGCCGTTCCCGGCGAAACCACGCGAGCAACTTCCCGCCGTAGCATTTTCTCGCCCTCGCCAGCTTCAACTTGCTCGGCGATTGCGACGCGCTGCCCGGCTTCAAGCAGCCGCGCCACGTAGGGGCGCAATGCGTGAAAGGGAATTCCACACATCGGAATTGGATTGGGATCGTTTCGATTGCGCGAGGTCAGCGTGATGTCGAGGATCTTCGCCGCCTGTTCGGCATCCTCAAAGAACATCTCGTAGAAGTCACCCATCCTGAAAAACAAGATGGCGTCTTCATGCTCACGCTTAACGTCGAGGTATTGCTGCATGACCGGCGTCAGCTTCCCACCAGTTTGCTTTGTTCCAGCCACCTAGAGGACCTTGCGGCGGCGCCCGACGTAGTCAACTAACACGAAGTGCCCAAGCGTCTCGGGGGTCGTGTAGAAGGCTCGCCCTTTGTTAATCGAGGTCATCTTTTCCACAAAAGCCCTCAGCTCAGGGCTGTCATCGAGCATGAAGGTATTGATACGCACACCGCGACGCGTAACCCGTTCAACCTCGCGCAGAGTCTCGATCGTCGCGCGGGCTGATAGACCCCCGACACCCATAGGCCATTCGCAGTACAGCCTCCCCTCATAGCTATAAGCGGTAGGCTGCCCATCAGTGATGATAATAAGTTGCTGATTGTTCGTCGGGTGGCGCGCGAGCAAGTCCGCTCCAAGACGCAATCCGTCCTGGAGGTTGGTGAACGGATCACCCATGTTCCAGGTAATTTCGGCCAAGCCACGAGGGTCAAGTTCCACCGCCCGCGTGTAGAAACCTACTACCCCAAAGTAGTCGTGCGGGTAGCGACTCCGCATCAGGGCCTCAAGCGCAAGGACGACCTTTTTGGCGGCGGCGAATCGCCCTTCCCAGCTCATCGACCAGCTTAGGTCCAGAAGAACGACAGTCGAAGATCGCGTATCGCGATGGGACTCAAGAACTTCGAAGTCTGAGGCCTCAAGCTTTAACGGCTGCCCGGGAACGCCCGGGCCACGCCGCAGCACAGCGTTCCTCACCGTCGCACCGACGTCTAACGGCATAGGATCGCCGAATTCGTAGGCTTTATGGGTTTCTGCAATCGGCTCGGAGTACCCGGTTCGCCGCGTCTCGTGTCGTCCACCGCCATCGAACTCGAGACCGGAGACCATCTCGCGCAGCGCCATCTGTCCCAAACGACGCGCCCCTTTTGCAGTAAGGGAAACACCGCTTCGCTGGTCCGCCAAATATCCGGCCTCAACCAGACTCGAAACTACTTGCCGCAGAAGCTCCACAGCTTCGGCGACGTCGGCGCCGAGCAGATACGCGACGATTTCCAAATCGATTTCGTCAAGTTCGCCGGCAAGCAATGCCAGCTCCACGCCCAGGAGCGCTTCGATCTTCGCCATGAGTTCCAACGTCTCTTCGAAATCTGCGGCACGCGGGCCCAGAAAACGATCGCCCCATTGGCGACGAAAGCTTACCACCGCATGGATCTCAGCGGCTTCTTCGAACAACGCTTCCGCCTCGGAGGCGGCTACCGGAGACACAAACGAACAATCGCCAAGACCATCGACGGCCTCTTGGACAGCACATGCGAGCGTGGCTAGTCGCTTGCCACGAACGGCACCCGCGGCGTCATCATCGAGCCCTTCGAGTGCCTCCGACTCCTCGTCGACGAGTTCATCCAAACGGCTCTGATGCGCTTCCAGACTGTGATTCAGATTCCAGGTCGAGAACAACTCGTCGACGGCCTCAGCAACTTCGGCGAGAAGGTCGTCGAGACCGACCAGTTGGAATTGGTCGTCATCAACCCCTTCGCGGAACAAGCCATCCAGCGCCTCGATCAGGTTTTCAGAACGTGAGAGATGCTCGGCTAGGCTTTCGAATATACGCTCGGCGTCGAGGCGAACTTCCTGTGTTCCGTCCCAGGCCGTGTAGACGAGCCGCATACTTCAAGACCCGTAGGACAACCGCCCACCCTGACGCTCGCGGTTGAGCTTTTTGTGAAGATGTAGCCCTTCCAGCACGAACTCAGCCGCGGCCGCAGCCAGGCCCGGCGACTCCCAGGGACCGATGCCATCGATGACTTCGCGAAGCCCTCGAATTGAGGCAATGCCTTCCTGATAGTCGGCAGCGGGCATCGTGTCGGTAACCGCTACGCCCCACCCTTCGCCTAGGTATTCGAGAATCGGACGCGCGGTATCCAGGGAAACCCGCCGATCAAACGTCTGCTTGACCGCAAGCCCGAGCAACCGGTCAACGACATCGTTTTCCTTGTTCTGTTCGAACGCGTACTCGAGCTCCAATTTGCCACTGGTGGATGCGACAAGCGCATGTAGGTCACTAATTCGCGGGACAATTTCACGTTCTGCCAAACGAACCGCGCGCTTCTCCGCGTTGGCCAACAAGGTCTCGTAGTTGTTGATGCTTACGCGAACACTAACGCCCGACGAAGCGTTAATCTCGGGGGCCGAGCGCGCTTCCATTGTAAAGCGCGCAACGATCTCCTTCATGAAATCGGGGACGCGAATTGCACGATCGTCGCGTGGAGCCACAGAGACCTCTTGGTCTAGGATCGCGATTTCTTGCTCAATAAGCTTCGGGTAGTGCGTGCGAATCTGGACATCGAACCGGTCCTTGAGCGGCGTGACGATGCGCCCACGGCTGGTGTAATCTTCGGGATTGGCCGTGGCCACGACCAAGACATCCAGAGGGAGGCGAACTTTGAAGCCCTTAATCTGGAGATCGCGTTCTTCCATGACGTTGAACAGACCGACCTGCACCTTTTCCGTTAGGTCCGGGAGTTCGTTAATAGCGAAAATCCCTCGATGGGTACGCGGCAACAGACCGTAGTGGATCGCTTCCTCGTCATTCATGTAACGACCTTCGGCAATCTTAATCGGGTCAACCTCACCCACCAGATCGGCGATCGTCACGTCAGGTGTTGCAAGTTTTTCCGTGTAGCGAGCGTCTCTTGGGATCCACGCAATCGGCGTGTCATTGCCGTGTTCGCTGATCTGACGTCGCCCGAACGCGGACACCGGTTGCAACGGGTCATCATTGATCTCGCTGCCCTCTACGATCGGGATCTGCTCGTCCAACAGAGCCACAAGCGCTCGCACGACACGGGTCTTGGCCTGACCTCGTTCGCCCAGCAGCACGATGTGATGACCGCAAAGTACGGCGTTCTCAATTTCCGGGAGAACACTGTCGTCATAGCCGACAATTCCGGGGAACAGCGAGGAGATAGATTGTCCGCTGGACAGATGGGCGAGCAGATTGGCGCGCATCTCTGCTCGTATGCCGCGGCTTTTCCAGCCGCTGGCACGCAATTCGCCGAGGGTTCGAGCTTCGTTCATTGCCGCTTTCCATAGGAGCCGTGTAAGGCTCGGGCAACGCGGGTCGGCGCTGCCCTCAATCGTCGTCGGTATCGTCGGAAACTGGGTTCGAGGAATTCTGTTCCGCGTCCGCTTGGGCTTCCAACTGACGCATTTCTGCGGCACGAACTGCCGCGATCGCTTCTTCCTGCGCTCGCACTGCCGTTTTCTCGCGCTCAACAGCCTGTTCGGCACGAGTGCGCGCGGTGTCGAGTTCGCGTGTGAGTTCTTCTAGATCGCCCTTTGCCAGACTTGCTTCGTCACGCGCCCGATCGGCCAGTCTAGTTTGTCGTCGCAGGCCTGCGCGCAAACGCGCGTGCTCGAACGCCGTGGCGAAGCCAGCCAGAAAGGCGCCAACCAACAAAGATCCAAGCACCAAAAGGAACAACGGCAGTTCAAGCTTCGCGCCTTGAGGCAACGGAGAGTAATCGCCATCCGGGATGTACGAAAACTCTACGATCTGCATGTTGTCGGTGGCAATGAAGATGCCAACGACGAAAAGGGCCAAAAGGATTATACGGGAGAGGAGTTTCATCGTGCGTCCTCGAATAACGGCAGAAGCCGATCATATGCGTCTTCGATATGCTGCGGTATCACTCGCGTGTCCGCCAGCATGGGCATGAAATTAGTATCACCTTCCCAACGCGGCACGACGTGCCAGTGGAGGTGATCCGCGATCCCGGCACCACCGGCTCGCCCAAGGTTCATTCCAATATTGAACCCCGCTGGCGCGTAGGCGCGGGTCAGGACATCAACACACAGCGCAATCTCGCGCTGCAAGTCATTGCCAATTTTCGCGTCCAGCCCGGGAAAGTCGCAAGTGTGTACTCGCGGGGCCACCAACAGATGTCCGTTGGCGTACGGATAAAGGTTCATAATCACCGCAGTGGTTTCCGTCGTGCGAAGCACGAGGTCACGGCGACGATCGTCGGCTGTCTGTAAACAGGGTTTGTCACAGAAAATGCATCCACTCGGGGGCACAGATTCGCCAACATAGGACAGGCGCCATGGCGCCCAAAGGACTTTCAAAGCACTAGCCTAGAATCGACTGTCGCTTTCCGCGTCTGCACTGACGGCCCCTACGGGTTCACCAGTCGCAGTCGCTTGATACGCGGCGTCGACTCGGTTCTTCAACTCTTTGCCGACCTTAAAGAACGGCACTCGCTTTGAAGCCACGGCGACAATCTCACCGGTCTTCGGATTGCGACCTTCACGGGCCTGTCGTTCCTTAACAACAAAGCTGCCGAATCCTCGGATCTCGATGCGATTTCCACGACACAACGCCTCAGTCATACTTTCGAACACGGAGTTCACTATGACTTCGGCGTCGCGTCGCGAATAGACCGGGTACAGTCTTACGATTTCGTCGATTAGATCTCTCTTCGTCATCGCCTACTGCTCCCCTTTACGATCAGGTGCCGCTTTCTTTGTCGTTGTCCGCAGACGCTTCGTCTACAGGCGCCGCGTCTACTGGCACGTCGGCCGCAGGCGCGTCGTCTACAGGCGCCGCGTCTACTGACGCGTCGGCCGCAGGCGCGTCGTCGGCTGGCGATTCGTCCGACGGCGCATCGGCACGTTGACCGAGTTGATCGCCAAGTACGTCACCCAAGGAGAAGCGTGCCCGATCGCTCGTATCGGACATGTACTGCTTCAACTCTTCCTTCTCTGCCGATTGAAGCAAAGAGCGGATGCTGAGTGAAATTCGACGTTCGCGCGTGTCGACCTGGGTCACTTCGGCCTCGAGCAGAACTCCAGGCTGGAAGATATCTTTGGGATTCTCGACACGGTCTCGCGAAAGCTGCGATACGTGGACAAGACCCTCGATTCCCTCTTCGATCTCAACAAACACACCGAAGTCGGTGACGTTGGTGACCTTACCATTGACGCGGGCGCCAGTTGGGTAACGAAGACCCATATCGCGCCACGGATCGTCATCGAGTTGCTTCATTCCCAACGAAAGACGCTCGTTCGGAATATCAATGCCGAGCACGGCACAATGCACTTCGTCGCCCTTCTTGACCATCTCGGAGGGGTGCTTGATCTTCTTGGTCCAGTGCATATCCGAGATGTGCACGAGGCCGTCGATCCCCTCTTTGACGTTCACGAACACGCCGAAGTCAGTGATGCTGGTAACCTTGCCCTCGACATTGGTCCCGACCGGATGCTCCACCGGGAGCATTTCCCAGGGGTTCGGCGAAACCTGCTTCAGGCCGAGAGAAATGCGGCGATTCTCAGGATCGAGTGCGAGAACAACGACATCGACTTCGTCGCCAACAGTGGCGATCTGCGAAGGATGCGTGACACGCTTCGTCCACGACATTTCAGAGACGTGGACCAGTCCTTCAACGCCGTTCTCTATTTCGATGAAAGCACCGTAGTCGGTCAGACTTACGCACTTACCGTGTACCCGGCTACCCGGGAACAGGCGTTCGGCAATCGTCAACCAAGGGTCATCGGCAAGTTGCTTCAAGCCAAGCGAAATACGCTCGTGCTCTTTGTCGAACTTGAGAATAACAACGCGAATCGTGTCGTTAGGAGAAACAACCTTACTCGGGTGAGAAACTCGTCCCCATGACATGTCGGTGACATGCAGAAGACCGTCGATTCCACCAAGGTCAACGAACGCACCGTAGTCGGTGACATTCTTAACCACACCCTCAAGGATGACACCCTCTTCGAGAATACCCATGGTCTCTTCGCGCAGTACGGATTGCTCCTTTTCGAGGAGCGCCTTGCGCGAGACCACGACATTGCCGCGTGCTCGGTTGTACTTGAGGATCGAGAACTGTGCCGTCTCACCGATGTAACGGTCGAGACTTCGCGTGGGGCGAGTATCAACATGTGAGCCAGGTAGGAAAGCCGAGACGCCGACGTCGACTTTTAAGCCGCCCTTGACGCGGCCGACGACGGTGCCCTGTACGAAGCCCCCGTCCTGATAAGCCTGCTCGATGTTCTTCCATACCGTTTGTTGAACGGCACGCTCGCGAGAAACTTTTAGATCGCCGCCGTCTCCGCCGGTCGATTCGACGTAAACGTCGATTTCTTCGCCTTCATGAACGGATACGACTCCGTCCTTGTCCTTGAACTCCGAGGCAGAAACGATGCCCTCGGATTTGTAGCCAATGTCGATGGTGACGATGTCATTGCGTACGGAAACCACTGTCCCTGTGACAATGTCCCCGGTTTGGACGGGTTTGATTGACGCTTCGAAGAGATCCGAAAAGCTCTCCATGCTGTCAGCCGTCTCACCTTGAGATTCGGTTTTTTGCTCGACCACTAAAAAGAAGTCCTCCTTGGGGGTTGGCGTTGCCGGGGCCGACAACGCCCGCAGTCCTAACCTTCGCGACGCACCGTTTCAAGATAAACGTCAGAAAAATCGCCTAATTGGACGACACGCCGCCCGATCACGGGCTTGCCCCCCCCCGCTTCACTGCTTCGGCTACGATTCGGTGGACCACCGCGTCGAGGTCAATTCGCGTGGTTTCCATCAGGATCGCGTCCTGGGCAGGCCGCAAAGGGGCCGTTTTGCGCGTGCTATCGCGGTTATCGCGGGCCGCAAGCTCAGCCCCCGTGCGGGCCAGAGCCGCAGGATCAGCCTCTTCGCCTCGTTCCAGGCTCCGCCGCCGGGCACGCTCGGCCGGTTCCGCGTCGAGGAAAATTTTGAGCTGTGCGTCGGGGAAAATGACGGTACCGATGTCACGCCCCTCCACCACCGCTCCGGGGGGAACCGCTGCCGTACGTTGCAGGTCGATCAGGGCCTGCCGGACCTGTGGCAAGGCCGACACCTTGGAGGCGGCGTCGCCAACCTGGGGGCTGCGTATCAAGTCGGTAACTTCACGGTCATCGCCGAGTCTGAATCGACGACCGCCTTCAAAAGCCTGAACTGTGACAGATCGGGCGATTCGCCCCACCGCGTCTTCGTCGTCGAGCGCAACGCCGGCTTCAACCGCAGCCAACCCGACACAGCGATACAAAGCGCCGGTGTCGACATAGGCAAGCCCCAACAGCGCCGCTACCGCCCGCGCTGTCGAACTCTTCCCCGCGCCTGCAGGACCATCCAGGGCGACAACAAAACCATGGTCGGTCATGTGCGCAGCTTCTCCAGACAATTGTAAAACCCAGGAAATGAAACAGATGCCGCAGCGGCATCACGGATAGATAGCGGCTGCTGGCACACAAGACCCGCGATGGCGGCGCTCATCGCCATGCGGTGATCAGAATCGGCATCCACGGTCGCACCGCCTGCTGGATCCACTCCGTCGATGTCGAACCCGTCGGGGTACTGTTCGACCCCCGCGCCCATCGCTTCGAGCAAACACGCGACCTGCGAAATCCGGTCGCTTTCCTTAACCCGAAGCTCGGCCGCGCCACGCAATCGCGAACG
Organism: Binatia bacterium; assembly: GCA_047611725.1. Classification (GTDB taxonomy): domain Bacteria; phylum Desulfobacterota; class Binatia; order UBA1149; family CAITLU01; genus JBLFWR01. The sequence goes on from JBLFWR010000029.1 coordinate 19,982, forward strand.
CCCCTGGGCAGTCGCCGCCGCCACTGCCAAAATCGGCAGCTCATCGATCGCCCCTGGGACTTCATCGGAATCAATCGTAAACGGTGCCAAACGACCATTATAACGAACTTCGATCGTGCCCACCGGTTCTCCACCACTGGTTCCGGTCTGCGTGATGTTCAGGTCGGCACCCATGCGAGACAGTATGGTCGCGAAACCAATTCGCGTTGGATTCAAGCAAACCGAATCAATCGTAATATGCGATCCCGGGACGATCGCCGCCGCGACGCAAAAGAACGCAGCCGATGACGGGTCGCCCGGCACCGCGACATCGACGGCACCCAAAATTTGCGGCCCCTGGATCTCCAAAACTCCATCGCGGTTGGCAATGCTCACGCCCATGGCACCGAGCATCCGCTCGCTGTGATCCCGCGACTGTAGCGGTTCACGAACCGACGTCCGACCGGATGCTGCGGCTCCGGCCAACAGCAACGCCGTTTTGAGCTGCGCGCTGGCGACCGACATTTCGTGATCGTAGCCGTGCAAAACGCATCCCTTGATCCGTACCGGCGCCCGTCCCTGCTGCGTTTCCAGAACCGCACCCATGAGGCGCAGAGGCTCGGCGACACGTTCCATCGGTCTTCTCTGCAACGAGGCATCGCCATCGAGTTCGAAGTGCCCGCGGCATCCGGCCAATAACCCCATGAGCAACCGAATTGTCGTTCCCGAATTGCCGCAGTCGATCGCAGTCGAGCGAGATTTTGGGGAACCGGCAAAACCTCGAATCTCCACGCCGTTCGCAGTTTCCTGGACCTGAGCGCCTAGCGAACGAATCGCCGCGATGCTCGAACGTACGTCTCCCCCATCGGGCACCCCGGAGACCAAGGCCTCTCCTTGCGCGAACCCGTTAAACAGAACCGCACGGTGGGCAATCGATTTGTCTCCCGGCACGATCAACCGTCCGACCAAAGGCGAATTCGCCTGAGCGATCGACAAAACGTCGGTCACTTATCGAGTTCCTTGCGAAACCGACGAGCCTCTTCGAACAGCGCAACCAGAGTATCTCCGTCCGAATTTGCTACGGCCTCGCGGAGGCGGCCCAGCACCTCAGTGTAGGAATCCAAAGACGACAAGAGGTGCGCTCGGTTCAAGTGTGCAATCGCCGACCAAATTTCAGAGTTGCTAGCCGCAAGCCGCGTTGTGTCCCGAAAACCCGCGGCGATAAGCTGCACGATCGAGTCCTGCTCATCGGCTTCGGCAGCCGTGGCCGCCAACGCGAAAGCCGCCATCTGCGGCAAATGGCTCGTGGTGGCCAGAGCCTGGTCGTGAGCGCTGGCGTCCATCAACATGGTTCGCGCGCCGACGGCTTCCCACATTTTCGCTACCCGATCCGTTGCATCCGGGTCGGTTTCGGCGGTCGGCGTAAGCACGCAAAGGCGGTCGCGAAACAATTCGATGTCGGCTGCTGCCGCCCCCGAGTCGGCCTTGCCGGCCAACGGATGCGCTCCAACAAAACGTTCAGCCAAACCGCAACGAGCAGCCGCGACTACCACCGGTTCTTTGACACTGCCCACGTCGGTAAACACGGCCGAGGCTGGTGCGACGCTCGCAAGTTCGCTCAGTAGTTCGATCGCGCGCACACCCGGTGTCGCCAATACAATCAAATCAGCTCCCGCGACCGACTCCACCACATCGGTGGTCACCTCATCAGCCAAACCGTGAACCAAAACCGTATGCAGATTGGACTGAGAGCGGCCCGCAGCGACGACCTTCCCGAAAATTCCGGCTGCGCGCCCTGCCCCGGCCAGCGATGCCCCGATCAAACCCGCACCAATCACGGTGCATTGCGGCCAACTAACACTCATGCCCGAACCTCCTCAATCGCCGCCTGTAGGGCCTCGATTGCGCGTACATCTTCTTCTTCCGTTCCAAAGGTAACTCGAATCATCGACGGCAGTCCGTACGGCGCAACCGGACGTACAATCACCCCACGCGCCAACATGGCTTGGGCAACCCGCGCACCGTCCCCAACTTCAAGGAGAACAAAATTCGCGACCGTCGGACCCGCTTCCAGGTCCAAGCGCGCGATCGCCGAAGTCCAGCGCACTCGCGATTGGCGCACAAGCGTTTTCGAACGCTCCAAGTGATCCACATCGTCGAGTGCCGCAATGGCGGCGGCCTGTGCGATCAGGTTGGTGTTAAACGGCTCGCGCACCCGTGCGAACGCGTCGGCAATTGTGACGGGGGCGACCGCGTAGCCGAGGCGCAGTCCGGCAAGGCTATAAGCCTTCGAAAAAGTTCGTACCACGACGAGTCCCGGGTGGGCGTCAAGATCCTCCAGACCGCTTGCATACCCCGGTTCATCCACGAACTCGGCATACGCTTCATCGAGCACTACACAGATGTGCTCAGGAACCCTTGCCAGGAATCGACGCCAGGCGCCGCGGTCAAAAAACGTACCCGTTGGGTTGTTCGGATTGGCTAGGAAAATAATTCGCGTTCGCTCACCGATGGCGTCAGCCATCGCGTCCAAATCGTGAGCCAGGCCTTTGGCGGGAACCAGTACGGCGCGCCCTCCGGCTGCAACAGCAACGAGACGGTAGACCACAAACGAAAATTCCGAACACAAAACTTCGTCGCCAGGCTCAACGAAAATGCGCGCTAGAAGTTCAAGAACCTCGTTAGAGCCGTTGCCGACAACGATCCGCGACGCTGCAACGTCAAGGTGTTGCGCCAATCTTCCAACAAGCGAGAACGCCGCACCATCCGGGTAGCGGTGAACCGATGCAGCGCTGGCAGCAATAGCGGCCACAACTCGCGGCGACGGGCCCAGAGCGTTTTCGTTCGACGCAGCCTTGATTGTACCGGACAACCCTAATTCGCGCTCCACTTCCTCGACTGGGCGACCCGGTTGATAAGGGACCAATTCAAGGATTCGTGGTGCAGGCTGCGGTCCCCCGCTCACGCTTCACCCTCGACCGGATAGCTGCCGAGGACCTTTACCGAAAGCGCTAAACGCTCAACCGCCCGCAATGCGCTGGCCACAGGCGTGTCCTCACGATGCCCCGTGACATCGACGAAGAAACGATACTCCCAGCGACGCCCGAGGATCGGCCGTGACTCGATCATCGAAAGGTTCACTTTATTGCGTGAGAACTGACGAATGACCCGCTCAAGAATTCCGACTTCGTCCTTGACCGTAACCACAACCGATGTGCGATCGCCGCCGCTCGGCTGTGTGTGTGCGTCCGAGCCGACAACGAGAAAACGGGTGACGTTATTGGGGTTGTCTTGAACCGACTCAGCCAAGATTTCCAGACCATACAATTCGGCCGCCAATCGGGTTCCGATAGCGACAGTCCCTTTCTTTCCGGCAGCAATACGCGCCGCAGCCGCACTACTTGCGGTCGGCACGGTGTCCACGCCGGGGTAACGATCTGCCATGAAGCGCCGGCATTGGGCCAGAACTTGGGGGTGCGAGGCGATACTGCGAACACGAACCTTGTCGTCGTTGGTGCCCAACACACAGTGTTCGACTCGAACCACGAGTTCTCCGAGAATTTGGGTCGTGGTTTCCGCCAACGCGTCTAGAGTTGGCGTCACGGCACCTTCGGTCGTGTTCTCGACTGGAACAATACCAAAGGAACAGCGACCGCTTTCCACGCAGGAGAACACTTCAGCGATCGTCGTCACGGCATGAAACTCCGCGCCGTGACCGAATTGCTTAATTGCCGCCGCGTGGGAGAACGTTCCCTCTGGTCCGAGATATGCCACCGTCGTTGGCTGCTGACTGGCTCGACACGCCGAAATGATTTCGCGGAATACCGCCTCTACGGTTTCGTCGGAGAGCGGGCCCGGGTTGGCCTTGCACAGGGCCGCCAACACGGCTCGCTCGCGAGCGACATCGAGCACTTTGTGGTCGCCGCGCCGCTTGGCCTCTCCGACCGAGGCGGCAAGGTCGCCACGACGCGACAGCAACGCCAGGATCTTGTGATCAACGGCGTCTATTTCCTTTCGCAATTGGGGAAGCGTTTTGGGTCGAGACACTGCGCGGCTCCGTTACCCGGATTGCAGAACAAAGGAACTGTCCGGGGGCTGGTCATTCATCAGGAATAGAACTGCGCTGCAAGGGCACGCAGCTTCTCTTTGTCATCGGCTTGCACACGGGCGGGCTGTGCCTGACCGCGTAGCCACGTTCTTTGGCGCTTGGCGTAGGCTCTTGTAGAGGCCGCAATCGCGGCTGGCAGATCGGCCTCAGCCAGATCTTGATCCAGGACTTGGCCGGCCTCGCGGTAGCCGATGGCACCCAAACCGGGCGCGTCGCTGCCAAACCGCCGTCTCAATTCTTGAGTCTCCGCCACGATCCCCTCCCTAACCATGCTCTCGGACCGGATCGCGATTCGATCGGCCAACTCGAGTCGATCACGGACCATTTCAAGGATGAGGATGTCGAACGAACGCTCGCCCAAAGCGTGCTCAGCGTGCCATTCCGAAAGTGGCCGACCCGTTAGCTCGAAGACCTCTAGGGCTCGGATCACTCTGAGCTGATCGTTGGGATGGATCCTGGCCGCACTGGCGGCATCAACCTCGTGTAGGCGCCGATGAAGCACCCCGAGAGATTGGCTTTCCTGTTCTTCGAGCCGAGCACGCAAGGTCTCATCAGCCGACGGGCCACCGAACAGCCCTCGTTCGAGACTGCGCAGGTACAGTCCGGTTCCCCCGCAAACAATCACACGACGCCCTCGCGCCTGAATGTCCGTGATCGCCGCAACGGCGGCGGCGCGCCAACGCGCCGCATCCCAGCGCTCATCGGGGCAAGCCACGTCTACGAGGTGATGACGAACGCGTTCGCGCTCGGCAGCTGTAGGTTTAGCCGTGCCGATTTCCATGTATCGGTAAATTTGCCGTGAATCGGCGCCAACGATTTCAGCACCGTATTCTTCTGCCAAAGACACGGCCGCAGCGCTCTTCCCACTAGCGGTGGGCCCGGCGATTACCAACACCCGCGGCGGCGCCCCAGTTTGCTCGTCCAGGCCGTGACCGGCCTGGGCAGTTAAGGGGAGATCAACGGAGCCCGACATCAATGGTACTCAGCGACCAAATAGGCCTTCGACTTTGGAGCGAGCCAGCGAGCGCGCGACCGGACGCCCATGCGGACAACTTGATCGCATCGCGACCATCGAAAGCTCGGCAAGTAAGGCCCGCGCAGCGCGAGCGTCGAGACGCTTCCCAACCCGTACAGCAGAGTGACAGGCCACCGTTGCCAACACACGCTCGGCGAAGCGGCGCGCACTAACCGCAGCGCCGAGTTCCAGGAGATCAGCCAGCACGGCTTCGGTCATCGCAGTCAGGTCGCCGCCAGCGGCAATGGCTGGAATTGAACGCACGACAACATCCTCGGTTCCGAAAACATCGATTTCCCAACCAACCCGATCCAGTTCCTCGCGACCACGTTCACAGGCATCAACCGCCGCGCTGCCGACGTGGATTGGTATCGACAGAAGAACCCCCTGTCGTGATACCGCTCCTTGTTCCCAAGCCTCCATGAGACGTGCGAAAAGCATGCACTCGTGTGCGGCATGTTGATCGACGAGTACAAGTTCCTCATCGGCCTCGGCGACGATATATCCGCCAAAGACTTGGCCCAAGACAGCCAGGCGCCCAAGAAGCCCGGGACGATCCCCCGCCCCCCAAGACATTGCCGTTTGGTCGCCTCCCACCGGGCTGCGACTCTCACCGTCGGACGCCCTTTCGTAGCCGGCCAACGCTTCAGTGGCATCGCTTGACTCCGATACAGTGTGGTCAGAACCGACATATCCGGCCGCGACCTCCCCGTCGGTGTAGCCGCGAAGACTTGTATCCGGCATCGCCGTTGCATTGGTCCTTTGCGTCGCCCGATCGACACCGTCGGGAACTGGGCGCGCTTGCAGCGATGGCCTGGCCGCGGCGGTGCGACGCAACGTCTCATCGGCATCGATTCCCCAGCGACCCAAGGGACTGGCACCGTGACGAAGAGCGTCGCGCACACTCTCCGAAACAAAACGTCGCACGGCATCACTATTCGAAAATCGCACTTCAAGCTTGGAGGGATGGACGTTGACATCGACCTCGCCGTCCTCGACCGAAAGAAACAGCACACAGGCCGGAAAGCGCCCCTTCAAAAGATGTGTATCGTAGCCCTCGAGAACCGCGCGGAAGAGCACTTGGTCGCGCACCCAACGGTGGCCAACAAAAATGCTCATACGGCGCCCGGACCCGTAGGCGCGCCCGGGCGGGCTGACCAAGCCTGTCAGAGACAGGCCACCCAGAGTTGCCTCAACCGGAAGCAGCCCCAACGAGTCGTCGGGGCCGAGAACCTGAGCAGCGCGCGACTTGAGGTCACCAACCGGAGCCACAACGAAGGTGTTGCGGCCATTGTGCCGCAGACAGAAACGAACGTCGGGGCGTGCCAGTGCAAATCGCCGAACGACGTCGGCAACTGCTGACGACTCGGTAGCCGGCGATTTCAAAAACTTTCGTCGCGCGGGAACGGCGGCAAACAAATCGGTTACATCAATACGGGTTCCACGCTGCATGTTTGACGGCGCCCGTTCCGTAACGCGCCCTGCCGCAACCCGCACCAGAGTCCCTGCGCTCGCTTCAGCTACCGCAGTCTCGATTTCCAATTCGCTGGCTGAGGCGATGCTAGCCAGCGCTTCGCCACGAAAACCGAAGGTCCGCGCAGCAGCTACGTCGGCCAACGTCCGAATTTTGCTCGTTGCATGGCGTTCCAAAGCCAGGCCGATTTCGCCGTCAGGAATTCCACGACCGTCGTCGGTAACCACGATCCTGGTCGCACCGCGATCTTCGTAGCTTACGTCAACGCGCGTAGCACCAGCATCAAGAGAGTTCTCGACGAGTTCTTTGACAGCCGAAGCGGGTCTTTCCACGACTTCGCCCGCGGCGATCGACGCGACAACCCCTTCATCGAGCCGACGAATCGGGCTCGATTCAATCAAGGACAAGATCCCCGCGTTTCTTCTCAAACATCGCGCGCACGCGTTCGGCATCACGTTCGTAACCGGCTCGACCGGCCATCGCGAAGGTCATGCGTTTACCCGCTTCAACTCCGGGTTGGTCCAACGGGTCGATGCCCAGAAGCGCACCCATGACGAGCGTTTGCACTTCAAAGAAATGAAACAGGCGGCCGACGGCGGCCGTATCCAGTTGCGAGAGGCTAATGACGGTAGTCGGTCGTTCGGCTTCAACAAGCGCAAGTTCGGTGGCTCGTTGTTCCATATTCAAGATGCCGCCCAGGTCGTGACCACCGAGATACCCCACGCTTTCAATGTCAGCGTAGTCACGTGGGATCTCCAACACGCGGCCATGATCTTCGACTCGCACAAACGTAACGACCTTGTCGCGCGGTCCTTCGACGTAGAGTTGCACCTGTGAATGTTGGTCGGTCGCCCCTACCGATCGCACCGGAGTTTGCCCGACCTCGACGATCTCTCCTTGCAGCGAGACACGCTTACCAATGCTCTCCGCCCAAAGCTGCGCGTACCACTCAGCCAGCCGCCCGAGGCGATCACTGTACGGCATTAGCACATGCATCGCCGCGCCGGCACGCGTGTTGGCCATCCACAAACCCAGAGCATGCAGCGCTGCCGGGTTCGTGGCGGCATCAGTGCCAGCCGTTGTCGCGTCCATGTCGATGGCGCCCTGGCAAAGCGCGTTGATGTCGACTCCAGCTACGGCCAGCGGCAACAAACCGACGGCCGACAACACAGAGAACCGCCCACCGACACCGTCGGGGACAGAGAACGCTGCCAAACCTTCGTCGCGAGCCATCGCACGCAACGGGCCATTGGCGATATCAGTCGTAACGCTGGTGTGATCCTGCCAACGCCCGGCGCGCGCCAGCCACTGGCGAACGATCAGAAATTGCGCCCAGGTTTCGGCGGTCCCACCGGATTTGGAAATAACGTTGACGGCGGTACGTGACGGATCGAGACGATCCAAGAGTGTACCAAGGGTGGTCGGGTCGATGTTGTCCACGACGACGACGTCGACATCGGCGCCCGGATTCTCGCGAACCGAATCCGGTACCGCTTCCAGCACCGCTTTGGTCCCGAGCGCTGAGCCACCGATTCCCAAAACCAGGAGGGTGTCGTGTCGTTCCCGAATCGCTGCTGCCCCCTGGCCTACCACTCGAATGGTCTCTTGGTCGCGGGGCAGATCGTGAAACGGCAACTCGCCACGAGCACGGGCAGACGCGATACCGACAAGGATCTCTGAGACGCGCGGGAACTCGGCCTCGAACTCACCGGAGGCAAATCCGTGGGCACCGATCATGTGCTCAAAAAAGCCGTTTAGGTCGAGACTAAAAGAAGAAGATGCAGCGGCCGACATACCCCCGAGATACCACGGAGGTCTATCTAGGAAAACCACTCCATGGGCGCGAAAGGACGTTACCGCTGTTCGCAGGCGGCAAACACGCCTGCTTTCATTTACGCCGCCACACAATGAGATCGTTGTTTGCGGGCAACGCGAACATCGCCTCTCGCTGGATTCCAACTTTGGCGGCCAAGCCGTCGAGAATGTCAAGCCGACGAATGCCGCTATTCGGGTCGCGCTCACGCAACATACGATCGAACCCCAAATTGGACGGCGCGCTAGTGCGATCATCCATAAAAAACGGGCCGTACAGCGCGTAGGGCGCTCCGCTAGGAAGGAGATGCCCGAGACCAACGAAAGTCGCCGCCACTTCTTCGAGGCTCATGATGTGCGCGGTGTTGGCACTAAAGGCCG
>JBLFWR010000030.1:0-28057 GCA_047611725.1 Binatia bacterium
CCGACTCAGCTTTGAACTCCGGACTGAAGCGTCTTCGTTTCCTTCCCATGAACACCTCCCAGCGCATTGTCGCGCTTTCTCGGGTGTCCACCAACTCGGGGGACGGTCACTCATCAAGACGCGACCGATTTGGATCGCTTACTCCAATTCGTTAACGAGCATACCGCGCCAGTCGAACCGATTTTCGCGGCTGCCTATGCCCCGATGCTCTACTACTTGGCCGACCGACCGAACCCTACGCGCTACGACCTGCTCTTACCGGGCAGCGCATCGAGTAAGAAATGTCACGATGAGCTTATCGAGACGCTCGAAGGAGCAGGTGTGAGAGTCGTGGTCATTCGTGACGTTGCATGGGATGGGCGCGAGGACCGACGCTTCTTGAACTATGCGGAGGGCATCGCTGATTGGCTTGATAGAGCTTATCCGGCACCGGAGCGGATTGGTGATTGGCTGGTTTTTGCGAAGCCGCGGGCGCGGTGAACCTACTAAGTGGGTGGAGAGGGGGTCGAGTCGCGTCATTCGACATTCTTTTGGATTGGAAGGAATCAGAAACTTGAAGGTCAATGCGTTGCGTGGATCCGCATCCTGGAACTGAGCGTTTCGCGCGGAGTGTTTTTGGACTTGGACGGCCGGATCTTGAAAGCGGAACTTCGCTTTTGGCGCGCGGGCCTCAACGCTAGTGACGATGCGCTGATCAGAATTTTTTGAGTTTTGTAGGCGCAAAGTGTGGGGTCTCTCGGATGTCGGTTGTTTCTTCGTAGATGAAGGGCGCGTTTGGCTATGAGGCACTCGGTCGGAGCGCGTTCTCTGGAGCGAGCACGCCGCTGCGATGGCGATGCAAGCGGGCGGCTGCTAAGGCTGGCCGCCGGTTCGCGTCGTGGCTTCGGCCACCTATCGGCCACGCTTGTGAGCCTCGCAAAGGAACCCTTCAAGTTCGGCATCGACCACGCGATACAGAATCGACTTTTCGGGTCTGCGCGCATTGTAGGTGAGCTGACATGCAGGTGACGATCGTTCCACCCACAATCAATGGGCCGTCGACGCGGCTAACCGCGACGACAGCGATGGTATGGAGGTTAGTACGGGCCGCGCGGCATTGGCGATTCATGACACGACTGTGCCCCTGACCGCGTCTGGCTCGCACAAAGCTTCAACTGAAGTCTAGGTCAGATTGGTATTGTGATTATCGCCGTGGCACCGCAGTTCAAGTTTTCAAGTTCGTGCTGCCGCCCTGGCCTAAGTGAACTTGGACATGGCTGCTCCAGACGTTCGCAGTGTAGCTGCTTCCGCGACCGATCCGTCAATGTCGTCTTCTTCTTCGACGTCTTGGCGAGTGGGACCGGACGCGACTTGCACCACTTCTGCTAGGCGGGCTGCCGGTGGCGACTCGGCTTGCGGTTCGTTTTTGGCCGAAGCTCTCGAGCGGTCGCCGTCCACAACGGGCAAAGAGTTTACTGGCGGCGTACAACACCACCGTATCCCTGAACAAACCGAAGGCGGACTAGTCGGAGGGCCTCCTTCATGACGCCAAAGGACCGCAAAGAAAGCGCCAGCCCCGATTGGAAGCAAGCCTTTTCTACGCGCGCGTTCGCGCAACCCAATCTTAGTGGCAGGTGTCACCCACAGTCTGCGTAGACTGTTCGCAACTACCTCGACCCCTTGGCACTTCCCCGCCCCCGTCAAGCGGGCGTTGGCGTCAGCCGTATCCAAATTTGTCGCGCCACGGCACAAAGTTGGCCTTGGTCGTCAAACAGCGCGGTCGTAGAAAATAGTTTTCGACCTTCGCCACCGGTCGCTTCACCAACCACTACGTATCGTTGTCCCGCTCGCACCGGCTGATGGATTTCGGCAGCCATCGTCCCGAGTAGGCTCGGGTCGACCCCGCCGTGGGCAAAGTACCCGGGACAGTCTAGGGCCGCCCACACGACCGGGTCGGAAACGCAGCCATCTTCCAGAGCCACCGATTCATGCGGAACCCACGGCGCCGAAACAGTTCCGCTGTCTTCGGCTCGGCCGGAAAAAATTCGCAGCCCGTCTCCAGGCTCTCGATGAGGGCCGCAGGTGAAGCAGCCCGGGAGATAATGGTCCTCGGGGGAAATGTAGTTCTGTGACTGGAGGGCGGCGTGTTCGAACGAACAAGCCGAAGGCGGCGATACATTTACACTTGAGCTGGTAGCACGTGCCACGACGCCGGATTCCGCATGCAGTTCGAAGACATCCCCCTCACGGACCACCGTTAGAGGTTGTTCCAGTGGCGGAGGCGCAGCCAACCGAACCTCGGCGACGCCGTCAACGTACTGCGCGAGGCAGCCGGCCGTATAGCCGCCGTTACCCGAAGCCGGGGGACCACAGAAGCGTCGATCGATTGAGATGGTGTCCACCGGTTCTACCTACGCGAGCCAGGCGTCCGCGCCAACACCGGCGCGACGTTGTCATGCAAGAGCTGCGACAGGGTCAGCATCCACCGCGGTCGGGTCGAGGGTAAAATAAAAAGTAGCGCCGTGCCCTATCCGCCCCTCGGCGTGCACTTTCCCGCCATGGCGATGAATGATACGTGCAACAGTCGCGAGCCCGATGCCGCTTCCGTCGAACTCGTCTACACGGTGCAAACGTTCGAAGGGTCTAAACAACTTCGCGGCGTGCGCGTTGTCGAACCCGACTCCGTTGTCGCGCACGAAATATTGACCGGTCTCGGTAAAACCGAATTCGATCAACGGACTTTTCGTGTCACGCGTGAACTTCCAAGCGTTGGAAAACAAATTCTGTAGCGCCAATCCAAGCATGCCTCGATCGCCACACACTACCACTCCTGGCTGAATTCGAATTTCCACTTCACGGTTGGAATAGCCCTCGCGAAGTTCGCCAGCGACGTTGTTAGCAAGCGCGGAAAGATCAACCTTCTCATCGTGGCGCGTCGCCTGCGTCAGCCGTGCCAACGATAGCAAATCGTCGATCATCGCAGCCATTCGAACCGACGAAGAGTGAATACGTTCAAGGTGAGCCCGTGATGTGTCCGACAAAGCGTCGCCCATCTCTTCGGTCACAAGTTCGCTGTAGCCGGCCATGGCGCGCAATGGCGAGCGCAGATCGTGAGACACTGAGTAACTGAACGTTCGCAACTCGGCGACCGCTCGTTCCAGTTCACTCGTCCTGGCCCGCACACGCTCCTCTAGGCGCGTGTTGAGTTGGCGAATTTCGCGCTCGGCACGTCGAACCTCGGTGATGTCGAGTGACGCACCGATCAGGCCCAGATGGTTTCCCTCTTCATCACGCCGTGAGTGCGAAACGGTGCGATGGTACAGATCTTCACCATTCGCCTGGGGAACCCGATATTCAGAGACAACATCGACTGGGCCCTCGGCGGCAAGACTTTCAGCGATGCGCGTAGTGACGCGGTCGCGATCTTCGGGGTGCACAAATTCAAGCATCTTCTCAAGTTGGTAGACAGGACCCGCCGCTGTCGGTTTCGACTCTTGCTCATATCCCGGCGGGTGGTCTGGAGGGTGGCTGAGCCAAAGATCCTCCTTGTTGAAATCTAGTTCCCAGGTAACCAACCCTGCGACCCGCTGCGCCTCGGCGAGCCGTAGGCTACTGGTTGAAAGCTCAGCAGCAATCCGGTGACTCTCGGTGACATCATGCATCACTGAGAGCACGACCTTCTTTTCGCCGAGTTCGACGACCTGACCGACGAGCTCGATCTGGCACACGGCGCCATCTGTTCGACGAATCTGGTACTCGACTGGACCGGGGTCAACACCATCAGCCAATGACTTCCCCCACGCTGCAAGCCGATCCGAACTGGCGTCGTCAGCAAACTCCAGATCAAGAACTGACCTGCCTTGAACTGTATCGCGGGCAAACCCATTCATTGCTTCGGCCGCTCGGTTGGCCTCCAACATGGCTCCATCTAACTCGTGTAGAACGTAACCGTTAGGGGCGTACTCAAAAACCAACCGCCAAAGCCGCTCAGCTTCGCGGCTCGCGCTGCCCTCAGCTTCGGCAACATTGCGGGCCCGCTCCAGTTCGATCCACAACAAACGCATCCGCAAGAGTGCGACGAATGCTAGGACGACGACCGCGACAAACAGGACGTCTTGGGCAAGCTCGGCGCCCCCGCGCGACGGGTCAGAAGCACGGTCAACGATCCTCGCAAGCGACAAGGGAGCGATAAGGAGCAGGCCGAAAACAACGACCCGCCAAGCGCTACGTGCCTGGCCCACGGCGGGGACCCGCCAGGCAATCAGAGCCCCGATCAGTGACAAGAGGGCCGAAGTGAGAAGTAGGATGGAAATCACGTCGGCGCCTCAACTCTAGTACCACCCTGCAGGCACTGACGGAAGAACGAAAAAGCCCCCGCCCCTTTTTCGAGGGCGGGGGCTCAATTGGCCAGCATCAAGCCGTTCTAAACTCAGGCAGCCTCGAAGCTTGGCAATTTTTGGATGCGATCAGCGTGGTGGTCGGCATCGCCGAAAAGGCCCTGTAAGACCCGTACCCGCTTGAAGAACAGGCCTGCATCGTGTTCGTCGGTCACCGCGATTCCGCCGTGCAGCTGAACCGCATTCTTCTGAACCAACCAGCCTCCGTCTGTGAGCTGAATCTTGGCGCACGAAACATCGTGCATACGCTCAGTCGCGTCCTCGATATCAACTTGCAGCGCCGACATAAGCATGGTTCCACGACAAAGCTCGGTCTCGGCGAACATGTCGGCCATCTTGTGCTGCAGCGCCTGGAACGAGCCGATCGCGCGCCCGAACTGCTTGCGCTCTTTTAGGTACTCGTTGGTGCGCTCGAAAAGTTCCTGCAACTCGCCCTGCGCTTCGGCGCACGCAGCCGAAGCTCCTCGATCGACTGCCCACTCCAGGCTGGCCAACGCCTTGCCTTCTTCGCCGAGAAGGCGGTCGGCACCAACTTCGACTCCGTCCAACGTAATGAGGGCCGTCTTCTGTCCGTCCATCCCCAGAAACGGGACACGTTTTAGGCCAGGCGCATCACCATCTACGACAAACAGCGACAGCCCCTCATCATCAAGTTGATCGCCCGAAGTGCGAGCAACCACGACTAGCTGATCCGCCGCGTGGCCATTAAGAACCCACGCCTTCTCGCCGCGCAGCACGTAACCGGCACCCGATTTCTCGGCAGAACTCTGGCAGTCGGCCAGGTTGTAGCGACTTTGCCGCTCAGCAAATGCCAGGGCTAGCGACGTCTCGCCCGAGATCATCGGCGTCAAGAACGATTCTATTTGTTCAGGACTGCCCAGGCGCGAGATCAACCCACCTGCCAGCACCACCGAAGCAATGTATGGTTCCGGAACCAGCCCACGGCCGAGCTGCTCTAGAATCAGTGCAGCATCAACGAAGCTTCCGCCGAAGCCGCCCTGTTCTTCAGGGTAACAAACAGCCAGCCAGCCCTGTTCCGCCATCTTCGCCCAAACTTTGGGTTCCCAACCTCGCTCGTCCTCACGCATTCGCCGAAAGCGCTCCACCGGAGACTCGTTCGCCACGAAACGGCGTACCGAGTCGATAATCATTTGTTGCTCTTCGCTATTGTCGAAGTTCATTTCGTTATCCCAGACTCTCGTTTAGCCAGTCCGCTCAGGCGCCCGGCAACTGTAAGATGTGCTTCGCGATGATGTTCTTTTGGATCTCGTTGGATCCTCCGTAGATCGTCGCGGCTCGCAAGTAGTTAAATTGAGAGTGAATCGATTGCTGATACTCCGGCATCACTTCGGTTGGGACATCGAGCCAGCCCATCGCTCCGTGACCAAGCGCATCCATCGCCAGCTCTGTGACTTCCTGCTGCAATTCGGTGCCAACAATTTTCAAAATCGAACTCTCAGCACCCGGCGCGTGGCCGAGTTGCGCCGCGGCAAGCGTACGTAGGTTCGCCATACCCACGGTGCGATGACGCGCAACCAATCGCGCCAACCGGCGCCGGAAGTTCTCGTCATCCCACAAAGTCGCCTTGCCAACTGGCGTATCGCGCGCGATGCGCTTGATCACATTCAACCAACGGCCGGCTTCCGCGACGCCGCCAATCGAAGTGCGCTCATGTCCGAGCAACGCCTTGGCCATCGACCACCCGTCGTTTTCCGGTCCGACACGATTGGCCTGTGGCACTCGAGCATTCTCAAACCAAGTCTCAGAGAACGCCAAGGTGCCGCCGGTGGTCATGAACGGCTTCACATCGATTCCGGGGGTCTTGTGAATGTCGGCGAGTAGGAACGAGATTCCCTGCTGTTTTTTGCCCTCGGAGCTGGTGCGGGCGAGCACGAAGATCCAATCCGCATGCTGCGCATAGGTCGTCCAGGTCTTCTGGCCATTCAAGATGTAGTCGTCGCCGTCCTTTTCCGCACGCAACTGCAGGCTGGCAAGATCGCTCCCCGAATTCGGCTCCGAGTAGCCCTGACACCAGGTTTCCTCACCCGAAAGAATCTTGGGGAGAAAACGCTGCTTCTGCTCGTCGCTGCCAAACTGGATGATGAGGGGGCCAACCATCGTCAGCCCAAAGGGCGAAAGTGTCGGAGCGTTGGAGCGGACCAACTCCTCACTGAAAATATGGCGCTGTGTGGTATCCCACCCAGTTCCGCCCACGTCCTGCGGCCAATGCGGTGCCGCCCAGCCCTTGGCCGCCAGAACACCATGCCACTCCATGATCTCTTCGTGCTCAAAATGCCCGCTGTTCTCGGCTTTGTGTTTAATTTGGGCAGGCATCGCCTGCTCAATCCAAGAGCGCACTTCCTCGCGGAACGCGATCTGTTCGGGGGTATAGGACATATCCATTTTGCTAACGGCCTCCGGTTTATAGGGCGCACGCACTAACGTGGTTGGGAGCGGGACGCAATCCTGACCACCACGGCCAGCCTCGGGCGGTTCGCGAGAGCGACGCTTCACGCATAGCGTGTCTGAGAATTGCGACGGGGCACGGGCGAGCCCACCACTGTGCCCCCCAGCGTGCCCCGTCCCGGTCATCGAACCCGCAATCAACACCAAGAGAGGCCCACTAGTGGACGAACCCCAACGCTTTGCAGCCATAGACGCCGGATCAAACGGCCTAAAACTCGCCACCGCCTACAGGCGCGAGGACGGCACCCTCGGCGGCCTTCGCTACTCCCGGCGCGCTGTGCGCTTGGGCACCGATGCTTTCCGTCATGGACATTTTCTTGGCGATACGATTATCGAAGCCGGACGCGCTTTCGCGGGGTTCCGAAAACGATTGGACGCACTGGGAATTGAACACGTACATGCGGTCGCGACTGCGGCCACTCGAATCGCCACCAATCACGAAGACCTGATCGCAAAGATCGAAGAAACCTCGGGGATCCACCTCGAAGTGATCACTCCGGAACAAGAGGCGGAATACGTACTGCGATCGGTTCGCGTAGATACCGAACTCGTTGGCCGATCTGCACTACTTGTGGATATGGGCAGCGGAAGTGTCGAGATCAGCGCGCTCGAAGACGACACCGCACTGGCCTGCAAGGCCCTTCCCCTTGGCCCGGTTCGAATTCTCGAAGAGTTACGTTCCGCAAACCTGAGTGAACTCGACGCTGTACGCACCATCGAGCAATACCACGGTGAAGTCCGCGCACTCATCGAGTCGGCAATCGGTCAAACTACGCCTGCCGTGTGCTTGGCTGTTGGTGGCAACGTTAAGCGCATGGGCAAACTTGCTCGTCGCGTGCTGGCGCGAAGCCCCTCTCGCCTTTCGCGAGAAGATCTACAAATGCTGACCGAACGGGTCCAGGCGGTTTCGCTGGAAGAACGCGTGCGTTCTTTGGGTATGCGCCGCGACCGCGCCGACATAATCGTAATCGCGCTGCTCGTGATGAGTTGGATCGTTGCCGAATCGGGTGTCCAACGCGTGGTCGTTTCGCGGGGGGGACTTCGAATGGGCGTATTGCTTGAGTTGGCTGAGAAAATTCAGCGCGACGAGCTGACTTGATCCAAACCCCGTTCGGAGGGCTCTTCAAGAGCCGGGTTTTCAGCCGGAGCCAAATAACCAAGCGCGGTCGCAAGCGGCGCGTCGCGCTCGTAGGGATCGTTGCGATACACGATCCTGCCTTGCGAATCGGCAAAGACGGTGCGGTACACTAGGTAAACCGGAATCGGCTCTGGCAACCCGATCTCGCTCGTTGCCTCCGCGCTCATCGCCTCTTCGATCTTCGCAACGTTCCATTCCTCGTTTCGACGCAGGAGGTAGGTAGCCAGCGAAACCGGCTTTTGGATTCGAACGCAGCCATGACTGAGGTTGCGCCCATCTCTGGCGAAAATTCCTCGATTGCTGGTGTCGTGAAGGTAGATATTGAAGCTATTGGGGAACATGAACTTTACGTTCCCGAGTGGATTCAATCGCCCCGGGCGCTGGCGCATCCGAAACGGCAAGTGCTCGGGGTCAAGATCGCTCCATTGTACCGACGCCGGATCAACGGCCTCAACTTCGGCATCGGACTTCCAACCAGGCAAGAGATCTATTTCGTGTGAAGCTAGATAGTCGGGATCGGCCAGCACGTTGGGAACTATTTCTTCGCCGGCGATGCTTTCGGGAATGTTCCAAAACGGCCTGAAAACAAGATACGTCATCCGCCCCTGGAACGACGGCGTCTGATTTTCGTCGGTCCCCACTGCGATACGCATTTCAAGAACGAGAGCATCATCTTCAAACAATCGCAGACGTGCCTCTGCAACATCCACGAGAATGTATCGGCCCTGCGGTTGGCCGCCCAACCATCGCAATCGCTCTAGGTTGGCTGCCAGTTGGGCGCGACGCCAGTACGGCGGTGCGTTCAAGGACGCCAACGTGTGACCGCCAACCACGCCGTCAGGATTCAAACCATGCGCTTGCTGAAATGTCTTGACCGCCGCTTCGAGGTTTTCGTCAAAGAGACTTGCCTCACCCGCGGCTGCTTCGACCCTGAGCCTAGCACGCAGCCAAACAACCCTTCGATTGTGACTGCCGGAACGAAGGGTGCCGCCAGCCGGAATCGGGTCGAACGTATCGTCGCCTTCGCGTTGCGAGGCCTCCAACGCTTCGAGCAAAATCGAATATCCATGGGACGTCGGAACCTGACGGTCGAGAACCCCACCGACATCTCCGCTAATGGCGGCCTCTTCAAGAGCTGCCACCGCGTTGTAGGCCGGACGCGGAATGAACCATTGAGGGTCAGCCACCGCCGGATCGAGGCGTCCTCGCGCACGCTCGCGCGCGGCACGCAGAAATGCCTGCGACGCGGCGACATCGATCGCGGCCAACACCCCTGGCACTACATCCGGACTCGCGACCCCGCTCAGCTCACTTGCTGATTCCAAGAGACCAGCAACCCATTCGGAATCGCCGGGAAGAGCATGACGACGGCCATCTTGAAGCGCCCTCGCCAGCGCCTCCAGCCTCGCAGTAGCGTCGTCATTGCCCACCCAAACGGGGCGAAAGACTCGAGATGTGTAGGCCGTTCGCAGATCGCGACAAACAGAAACCGCCAGTGTTGACGACAGCTTGTCGCAGACCGTGGCCGCGATGACGTGCTGAATACCTATTTCGACATCGCCCGGCTCGGCCGCGGCAGGCAAAGCTAGGGACAATACGATGGCCAGCGAGGCCGCGGCGAGAGCGACAAGGCGGTAGAGATCACGATCAAAGGACAGCATGGAGAAAGACATCGACAGGGGCACTCGGGGAGCGATTTCCCTGTTCGGCAGCCCCGTTCCTATTCGGATCTCCCGACTCACGCGAGCGCGTCGGCGTGCTTGGCCGGTACGAGGCCCTATGTTCCCCGCCCAACCGCCAGAGATAGCCTTGTGATGGGCGTGTTCAGGCCGTACACCAGTCGCTTACGCTAACGTCATTAGGGAAACATGATGATCCACACCGCAACAAAGCTCCTCGGCTTCACGGCCAGCCTGATCGCATCCATGGCTCTAGCCATACCGGCTGCCGCGCAGCTGCAGTCCGACTCCCAGCAGGACTGCATCAATTCGCTTTACAAAGCGGGCAGCAAGGTCGGCTCCACTGTGGCGAAAGAAATCGGGAAATGCGTCCAGGACGCTGGCAAGGACAAGCTCGGCAGCCTGAGCGCGCAAGACTGCCTCACCGCAGACCGCAAGGGCAAAATCGGCAAGACGAAGGTGAAAGCCGCTGGCGCCGCTGGCAATAATTGCTCGGCCCCACCAACCATCGGCCCTTCGTCTTCGGTCTCAATCAACAACGCCTTTGGCGGCAACGTAGTTCGGATCGGCGAAGTGTTCGGAAATCCACTTGATACCGCGCTCGCGGCATCGACCGGAAAAAACGACGACAAGTGTCAGTTTGGCGTCGCCAAGAGCATGGAGAAGGTCTTGAAGACCACGTACAAGTCACTGCTGCGTTGTGTAAGCAGCGGCTTTCGAGACGAAACAATCCTGTCCGACGCCACCCTTGGTGATTGCATGGACGCACTCGACCAGGTCAAGGTCGCAAAGCTGGTCGCCAAAGGAGACCGCGACGTCGAGAAGCGCTGCACCAGCGGCGACATTGCCACCTTGTTTCCAGGTGACTGTAGCAGCGAGGCTGTTGGCGACTTTTTCCCTTGTGTCGCCGAACGCGTGTCTTGCGGAGTCTGCGTCACGCTCGTCACCGCCGGCGGAGTCTCGGTGGACTGCGACCTGATTGACGACGGGCTCGACAATGACAGTTGCGCCGCGGGACCAGAGTTTCCCGACATCACTGACGACTACGTTGCGGGAGATGTCTCCTACGTTGACACCGTTTCCTTGCCGGCGTTGCCCGGTGGCGTTCCTACTTGCTGCCGTGATTTCGGCACGAGTTCACGCGATTTCATCGAGAACGGAACGAACAACCCCGACAACGCACTCGCCCAATTGGTTGCGACGATCGCGGGCCTCGGCTTCGACGTGCAGACGTTCCTGGATGACGCTGTGCAATCTGGTGATCTTACGTTGTTGCTGGATCATCAGGATCTGGTCACCGACGTACTGCCCGACGAGTTCGGATTGGCTGCCCTGTTCGCCGATTTCGACGCGGGCACGACCTACATGGAAGCCGCCGCGGGTACTGGCGACTTCATCGTTTCTCGGGGCTCGTTCATCGGTGGAACCGGCACTCCGGTTACCGTCTTTTTCCCTGGCATATTCGATGTAGCGCCGGCTGGAATGCTTGCCGGCCCCTCAGGATTCACATTCCCGCTTCCCTTCGGTCCAGTAGAACTGTCACTTCCGATCTCGGGTGTGCTCGTGGAAGGCGAGCCAACCGTCGGGCCAGGCATTTCTTACAGCGACGGAAAGCTCAGTGGCTTTATGCTGATTGATGACTTCTTCGCGGGCTTGAACTCGCTCCTGGATTCTTCGGTCTGCGACTGCCTCGGGTTAAGCGAATCGATCTTCACACAAGACGGTGGGGGCAACTGGAGTGGCAGCGGGTGCCTGGTTAACGCCGCAGCCTTGTGCACCGCACCTGAAGAGTCGACTTGCGTAACTCTGGGTGGGAACCAGGTTCTCTCAAGCCCTCCGCAGGTTTGCTCGGTACTTCCCGGCATCATTGAGGGCTCGGCCGACCTCGACCTCAACGAAGATCCTTCGCGCTATGAAGGCTTTACGATTGGCCTTCAACTGACAGCCGTACCTGGGTCGATTACGGGCATCGAAGCACCCTAAGCTCCGCGCATTAGGCGATATGACGGTGCGGCCGTGAGTCTCTCTTCTTCGAGATATTCGCGGCCGCACCCTGCTTCCCCCTTCCTCTTACGCTAAGGTCGCTTGGCGGTGCTCGCGATGGACTACGCCCAACTCTACGCACAATTCCGAGCCATCCCCGGCTTAGTCGCAGCAACAGCAACTTCGGTATTGCTGATCGTAGCGGCCTGCCTTCCAACCGTCGCGACCAACGTACTTGCTTGGGAACGCGTGGCGCTGGCCGACGGCGAGCTGTGGAGACTGGTAACCGCTCACTTCGCACAACCCGTAGCCGGCGACGCCTTCGCCTCAGTATTCGGTATTTGGATCGGATGGGCTGTGTGGCGACGCATCATTGACGAGACCGCCGTCATCGCGGTCTCGATTACGTTGGCGATCGCGACCAGTGCTGCGCTTTGGCTAGATCCACGCGTGATCGGGCCATTGGCCGGTTCATCCGCGATCGGACACGGATGGCTCGCCTACTTGATTGCCGCCGACGTACTGGGCGGACGAAGAGAATCCCTTTTTCTGGGCGTTGGGCTGGTGATCAAGCTTGGACTGGAAACAATCGCACCGGGAGTCCTGGATGCCGATCGAGTCCTAACAGATTCTCAATACGTAATTGGCCATCGCTACGCAGCGATCGCCGGGGTGGCGATCGCTGCGCTGATAGCCAGGTTTCACTCTCGCAAAAAGTGACAGGTGTAGCCGTGGTCGTTCTTCTGGAGGTAGTCTTGATGATAGTCCTCAGCCACCCAGAACTCGGAAGCGTACTCGATTTTAGTCACGACCGGGGCTCCCCATTTTTTTGAAGCGTCAACTTCCTTGATCACCTGAGCAGCGGCTTCGCGTTGGTCATCGTCAGCAGCGAAAATCGCAGAGCGATACTGAGTGCCACGATCGTTTCCTTGACGATCCGGTGTAGTCGGATCGTGCAGACGGAAAAAGAAACGCAGAAGATCTTCGTACGACAAGCGCGACGGATCGAACTCAATGCGAACTGCCTCGGCATGGCCTGAGTCTCCGCGTGTGATGTCTCCGTAAACAGGAGAACGCACGCTACCACCGGTGTAGCCAACGTCGGTATCAACTACGCCCTCTAGCTCCCGGATGAGGTCCTCGACTCCCCAAAAACAACCACCCGCCAACACAGCGGTGGCGTTCTTTGCTTGACCAACTACAGCAGCGGCGCCTGTCGAGGCACTGGAGTCGCCGAACACCGATCGATACTCCTCGTATCCTTGCGCTTCGAGATCAGCCACGGGGACGAAACGTAGCGAGGCTGAGTTCATGCAGTAACGCTGGCCCGTAGGCGCCGGGCCATCGCTAAAAACATGGCCGAGATGAGAATCACCGTGCTTGGAGCGCACTTCCGTACGCTTCATGAAAAGGTGGCCGTCGGTGTGTTCCGTAACGTTTTCGGGCTCTAGCGGCCGGGAAAAACTGGGCCAGCCCGTCCCGGACTCGTACTTGTCGCGCGAGCTGAACAGCGGCTCGCCGGAAACGACGTCCACGTACAACCCTTCTTCCTTGTTGTCCCAGTAGGTATTTCGGAACGGTGGCTCGGTGCCTTCCTCTTGGGTGACCTGGTACTGTAGCTCGTCGAGGCGAGTCCGTAGCTCTTCCTTCGTGGGCTTCACATAGTTTTTCATTTGCGTACTCCAACGACCTGTATTTGCGTGGCTTTCGCTACCGGCCGGTTTGGCCATACGAGCAGGCTCCGCGTCCGAGGAGCCTGCTCGTACTGAACCGAATGCTGCCACCAGGGCGACGGCAACGACGGCGGAAAAAAGTAGAATGCGTTTCATTTGGAAATCTCCCGTCTCGTCGGGCGGGCTAGTTGCAACGCCAGGGTCGGCAAATCATTGCCGAAGAAAAGTGCGCGCGCGAGTGCTCACCCGACTCGCTCCCGATAACGCGCAGCACCGGCATCGGTTACCAACGGTTTTTAGGTGCCGGGAAACGGGACCAGAACTGGCGGCGACAATCGACTCGTGCCACCTACCGCAGAGATGACCGTCCAAGCTGAAGACCCGACAGAACGTGCCGCGCAAGCTTGCGAAGTCACCCGCCTGCTGGCCAAAGCTCATCCAGACGCGCGCTGCGCTCTGGATCACGACAACGCTTTTCAGCTACTCGTGGCTACGATTCTTTCTGCGCAGTGCACAGACGAACGCGTAAACACCGTTACTGGGGAACTCTTCAGTCGGTGGCCAGACGCTCACTTGCTTGCCGCTGCGCAAAGCGACGAACTCGAAGCGCTCATTCGCCCGACGGGGTTCTTCCGTAACAAGACTAGATCGCTGATCGGCATGGCCCAACGCTTGGTCTCCCATCATAGAGGCGACGTTCCACGCACGATGGACGAGCTTGTCGCGCTACGCGGGGTCGCCAGAAAGACCGCTAACGTCGTACTGGGAAACGCCTTCGGGATTCCCGGCCTACCCGTGGACACGCACGTTGGACGGATCGCCCGTCGCCTTGGCCTGACTGCTGCCCAGGACCCGATCAAGGTCGAGGCCGAGCTTTGTGCCCTGCTGCCAGAATCAGAGTGGACGTCATTCTCGCATAAGATGATCTTTCACGGCCGCCGCGTCTGCCAAGCCCGCACCCCTGCCTGTGACCGCTGCGCACTGCGACACCTATGCGACTGGCCAGACCAGTCCTGCTAGAAATTTCGCCCGAACTAAGATCTAGGATCACCAATGACAAGCCGTGTATTCAAACTCTTGGCCTTCCTGGCGATCAGCCTGCTTCTCTGCGCCATGGTCATCGGGGGAACAACCGCCGGACAGGACTTCCTCATCGCCCGGGCCATTCAAGATCAGATGGTCAACAATCGCACTGATCTCTATGATGAAGACGCGATGCGAGTACTGATATGCGGGTCGTCATCGCCGCTACCAGCTCCCAAACGTGCAAAGGCCTGTGTGGCAGTTTTCGCCGCTGGCCGCATGTGGATCGTCGATGTGGGTCCAGGGTCGTCCGCGAATTTGTCTCTGTGGCGAATTCCCCTCGAACGCATCGGCGCGGTGCTCCTGACGCATTTTCATTCCGACCACATTGGCGAGTTGGGAGAGGTCAATTTTCAAACATGGACGAGTGGACGGAGCGCGCCGATGGACGTGTACGGCGGCACCGGGGTTGAACGCGTCGTCGCGGGTTTCGCGCAAGCCTATGAGCTCGACACTTCGTATCGCATCGCCCACCACGGGGCAGAAACCATGAACCCCGCTCTGGCCCACATGCGGCCTCACACGATTTCACCAACTACCCCCGGGACACCGACAGTGATCGTAGATCAAGACGATCTACGTATCAGCGCGTTTCTGGTTGACCATGCACCCATCGAACCTGCGCTGGCCTACCGCTTCGACTGGAAGGGACGATCCGTGATCGTTAGCGGCGACACGGTCGCCACCGAAGAGATGGTTCAACAGGCCAACGGCGTAGACCTTCTGGTTCATGAAGCGCAGGCCCAGCACATCGTAAAAATGCTGCACGACACCGCGACGGAAGCCGATCTGCCGCTGATTGCGAAAATCACGGCCGACATTACCGACTACCATACGTCGCCAACTGAAGTCGCAGAGATCGCAAACAAAGCCGAGGTGGGGCTAGCGCTGCTCTACCACCTGACCCCGGCACCGAGGAACCTGCTCATGAAGCGGATTTTCCTTCGCGGGGTCTCCGACATTCGTCCCGACGGGATCGAGTTGGCGGAAGACGGAACGCTCGTTACGTTGCCGATTGGCAGCGAGGCAATCGAAGTCAGTCGAATCAAATAGAAAAGGCCACGCGGCATTGCCGCACGACCTTCTTTAGCCCCCCGAAGGGCAAAACTGAGAACGAAGCGACCGGCCTCTGAGAGCCCGACGTGCGGACCGATCGCTTCGTCCAGTCAACGCACAGAATGCCCACTTTCTACGCGCCGAGTTTTTAAGTTCTCGCCTCGATCGGCGGAACTCGAATACTTAGCCGTTGTCGGCTGCCGCAATCTGGCCCTCTCCCAAGCCGACCACGGTCTCGATGAATCCCTCTTCGTTGTTAGCTTGCTCGCTCATTCCTTGCGCCACGTAGACGAGTACTGCCCCCGAAACTGCAGCGCCAAAGGCCAAGGGGAAAGCCGGGAGTCCCAACTCAATCAACCCAAACAAACCTTTGCCGTATTCGAACATTCCAAGGCCCATCATCGAGGCGAACCAAAGCCGGGATGTCGGGCGATCGCCATAGTTGTACTGGACGTAGATGAAAGTGATCCAAGCGATGAGGCCGAGGGTAAGTCCGAATGCCATTGACATGAGGGTGAGCTCCTTCCGTTTTTTCGTCGGCCGACTCTCTACCGTTTCGAAGCGGGAGATCGTCCAACGTTCGCTGCTAGATAAGCAACGTTCTTGCCAACTTTGCCGCACTGCGCTGGTGTGCCCGAGACCGCGTTCGGAAATCTACGGTCGCGCTTTTCGGAATTCCGAGACTGGCCCATAAGTCTTTTCTAGATAAGGGTTTCTCAGCCGACGCCCGATGGATTCGCGCGAATGTTCGAGGCTCGGGCCCGAGGCCGGCAAAAGCGCGGCTACTATTACCGGCAAGCAGCTGCAATGCAGTCGTGCCGACGGTTACCAAACCTGCGAAGCGGATGCGCAAACCCTTCGCACAAACTAGAAAATGGGTGCCGCCCGCGACGCGCTCGAATGACCAGCGACCCAGCGCTATGATCGCCGCCTAGCGCGGGCCCAACCGCACTTACGGAGACTTCATGAGCGCAATCCCAAGCCCCGAGGCGGTCCATCACATCGCCCTATGTACGAATGACATGAAGGAGCAGATCGAGTTCTTCACGCAGGCCCTCGGTATGGAACTCGTGGCACTATTTGAGATGCACGGTGTCCCCGGCGGTCGCCACAGCTTTTTGAGACTCGGAGATCACTGCTCGCTTTCGTTCGTTGAGCTTCCCGATGGCGCCGACGTTGAAATCGAAATCGGCAAAACCCACGCCGGAAACGGCTCGCTCCCCTGTGCGCCGGGCACCATGCAGCACCTGGCGTTGAGGGCCCCGGACGAAGCCGCGCTGCTTGGCCTCAGAGACCGACTTCGCAGCCACGGTATAAACGTATTCGGCCCCATCGATCACGGGATGTGTAAGTCGATTTACTTCGCTGGGCCCGAACAGCTCACGTTGGAAATCGCGACCTCCGAAGTCGCCGTTGATGCCGAACAATGGATAGACCCGCAAGTTTGCCAAGCCTGCGGCATCGACGAAACGGACCTGAAACGTTTCACCAACCCGACCCCATTCGAGAAACCACACACTGCTGTAACCCAACCGCCGATCGATCGATCCAAGCCACACATGGTGTATCCGCCGAAGCTCTACGAAATGATGGCGAACTTGAGTGACGAGGATCTAGCCACAAACGCCGACTACAAAGAGCCACCCGTCCCGGCACGCAAAGTAGGCTGAGACACGGCGCTATCTTCAGCGCACGTTGCTCGCGATCGTTTCCAAGACCAGGCTTTCCAGCGCGGTCGCAAAACGTGAACGCGAGAAGTTCTTCCTCATGTGTACACGCGCAGCTTCGCCAAGTTCGCGCGCGCGGGCAGTGTCTCGAAGAAGCGGGATGATCGCTTTCGCGAAGGAATCGGGGGTGGCTTTCACAACGCGCCCGGTCTCGCCGTCGATCATCGCTTCAACCACCCTCGCCTTTTCTGCACAGACAACCGGACGTCCTGCAGCCATCGCTTCCAGTGGCCCGTATGCGAATGGTTCACTGATCGACGTATGCAGAACGGCGCGCGCATTGGCCAAAAGCTCAAGCTTGCGATCACGGCTTGGCGACAATTCGATCGTCACAAGCTCCCCCAAATCCAACTCGTCGATCCGCGAGCGCACCGCGTCCAGGGTGCGTCGATTGTCGGCGAGCCGAGAGTCGAATTCCCCAACCAGAACCAGCCGTGGGCTTACAGCGTCCCCGTTCACCGCGTCACGTTCGACGAGCCGACGCCGTAGCGCGGTCACAACCTGAACAGCCAGAATTGGATTCGCGCTGGCTTGGAAGTTCCCGATCCAAACGAGATTAGCGGGGGCCCCTTCAGCGATCGGTTCAATTCTCTCGTATGGCTCCAGATCAACAGCCGGTGGCACTACCACGGGCGGGGCCGACAGGGCCGGAAAAGCCGCAGAACAAGCCCGAGACGCGAACTCGCTACTGACAACGATTCGATCAGCTGCCTCAAGCCCGACCTGTTGCGCGTGAAGCAATGTCCGCGACAGCAAAGTGCCTCGCGGACCTTGAATACTCGGCACCAGTTCCGGCGCCGGTCCGTAGCACAAAACCGGCAAGCCTTTTCGCTTCAGCGCCGCCGCCATATGCGCGAACCGATCGCAGAACACGAGATGTGGCCGTGGAATCCAGCCGCCAACACGACGCGCCGTTACAAGGGAACGAACCATAGAGCAGGACGTCTGACCCATCCCAAACAGATTCGTCGGAGCCCAGCCTCGATGCTTTCGAAGCATCAACACCGGACTGGAAGCGGCATTGAACGCACGCGATGCGTCGTCAGAGGTCGTGTGAACCTGAACTCGATGACCGGCGTCTGCCAACGCCAACGCAGCTTCAACAACGAACCGACGCGCGTCACCACTCGCGAAATCCGGATGTACGAACGCGATGTTAAGCGGCCGCCATCCGGATCCTTGAATTGTTGTTTGTTGAGGCTCGTTCACCGCATTGCCTGTATTACACGGTGATGTTTCGAAAGCATCGACAACGGGGGGGGGGCGCCGGGTGTTGCCGGGGGCGCGGGGACTGCGCGGACTGTTGGCGATGGGTTCGATCATTGATTGTGGGTCGAGCGGATTCTTGCCGATGACGGCATGGGTATTGCGGGGGTGTTTGAAAGGTTTATCTGGGCTACGGTGCGGAGAAATCGGCGACCACGGTCGGATCCGATATCGTTCGTTGATCTGCCGGCTTCGTTGCTACCGTACAGAGCTCTTCAAAATACCGAGGAATTCCCATGACCGTCTACGCCATCGTCCACCGATCGGGAGATCTACGACCGCTACCAGGTCAAGTTCATGGCTGTCTTCAACCAGTTCAATGGCAGGCTATTGGTCAACGACGAAGCACCCCGGTTATTGGAAGGTGAATGGGATAAAGACAAAGTCGTGCTGATCTCATTTCCGGATAAAGACTCATTCACGGCGTGGGCAACTTCACCAGCCTACATGGAGATCGTCAGAGACCGCCATGCCGGGGGCAATGCGACCATTCTGCTGGCGCAGGGTTTTGATAGTTCACAACTAACACAATGAAACTAGCGCCAATCACAACCGACGACTGCGCCGACTGGCTGGGCATGCGCATCTAACTGTATGGCGAACTGCAAGCCGGCGCGCATAAAGCAGAGGTGCCGGAGATCGATTACGCCGCCGAGGCAACGTAGCTGCTGCCTGCCATCTCAAGGAGTTGATCGGCAACCAGCCCACCGTCACGACACAGAGTGGCAAGGTCGAAGAAGAACAGTTCTTTGGCTAGCAACCCGTCCTTGCAATCGAAAACACTGAAAAACGGTAACATGACAGTTCTCCCGCCCCTGTCTTCACCGAAGATCTCCGGATTCGGAGTCATCATCGCCGTCCCCCACGCGGTGGCAGTGTCAGTGTTCGTCGCAACCCCCTCAAGCTCGACCGAGTAATCTGGGAATGCCGCAAAGAAGAGTTCAAGCGAGGACGCAGTCGAGGCACGGTCGGTCGACCGTACTCCCAGCGGAATCGTATCTATCGAGAACTCTTCACCACACACGGCCAGTGCTCCGGCTATGTCTGCGCGACTCTTAGCGCTTCCGTACCAGGACACGAAGCTACGCTTGAGGGCCTGTTCAAAAGCTAGTCGAGATGCCTCATAGGGCATCGCCGCCTCGCTTTCTCCGACCGGAATCAGGACGTCATCATACTTGGCTAGGTAGGACTCAACCTTCGCGCAGTCCTGCTCACTGACTGCTTCAACAAGCCGTGAGATCTTCCCGTCCACATAAGTGACCCGGTGATCGCCCTCGAAGCGAAGCGGGGGAAGGCCATTTCGACGGAACTCCAGTGCCCAGCGCACCCGTACGTCTTGGCCATCGCGATAGGGCCCGTCAAGAATTTCAGGAACGCGCTGATCGAAGCGATGATCGAGATGATCGAGATGATCGAGCTCTTGCTTAAAGCCATCGACCACCGCCTGGGATCCATCGACCTGACCCGCCAGCGGTGCACCTCCGGTTACTAGACGAACCGCATCCGTGGTGAAGCAGCGGCGGACGTCGTGCCAGTCATCGCTGCCGTGGGCACCTTCAAAGGTGCCACTTCGAACCCACTCGTTGCTCTCGACGGGGACGGTCCCGGGTGCCGCCAGCTACGACACACCGCCACCGCAACCCCGCACGTCGAGACGCGCTTATTTAGGCGATCACTGAGCATCTAGCAGATCAGGTGAAAGTGCCGGGACACTCACCACCCGATGTAGCCGGCCTTCGGCCAGCCGCGCTCCGAGAAGGCGTCGGGATCTACGGAGTCGACTGGTGCTTCCTCGAAGAACCCAATGAGGCAGCGTTCCTCATGGGCTATGCCTCCATGGAGCCCGAACGCATCCGTGAGGGAGTGCGCCGACTCGCAAAGGCACTCAGAACTATGGAGTAACGATCGCGTCGGCGGGCGTTGCTGGGGCGAAGGTGGGGATTCCCAAGGCGACAAGGAATCAGCAATGGCGGCACTGGGCGCATTCGTGCTAAGCGATGAAGAAATGGATGACTCGCAGGAGGACAAGGCAATGAGCTCAGAAGAATGGCGTCAGACCCAGGGGCGCGGACGTGTCTACGACAGCGTCGTAGATACGATCGGGAATACGCCCTGCATTCGGCTCAACTCGATCGCTCCAGATCACGTGACAATCTACGTGAAAGCCGAGTTCTTCAATCCGGCCGGCTCTGTGAAAGACCGACTCGCGATCAGCATCATCGAGGAAGCTGAGCAAAGTGGTGCGCTGAGGCCGGGACAGACCGTCGTCGAGGCGACGAGTGGGAATACTGGAATCGGACTCGCGATGGTATGCGCTGCGAAGGGCTATCCACTGGTCATCACGATGGCTGATAGTTTCTCTATTGAGCGTCGAAAGTTGATGCGTTTTCTCGGGGCCAAGGTTGTTCTGACGCCGCGTGCAGAGAAGGGCGTGGGCATGGTCCGAAAGGCCGTAGAACTAGCCGAGGCCAACGGTTGGTTTCTCGCGCGTCAGTTCGAAACTGAAGCCAATGCGCGGATTCACGAGAATACGACGGCGCGTGAAATCGTCGCCGACTTTGCCGACCAACGACTCGACTATTGGGTAACTGGATACGGAACGGGTGGAACCGTGACGGGTGTGGCTCGGGTTTTGCGGACGGCGCGTCCGGAAACACGAATCGTATTGATCGAACCCGAGAACGCTCAACTCGTTGGGAGCGGCCAAGCGCAAGAGCGAGTCGAATCTGGCCAAGCGGCCGGGAGCCATCCCGGTTGGGAGCCGCATCTGATTCAGGGGTGGACGCCCGACTTCATTCCCCTCGTACTTCAGGAATCGATCGATCAGAAATATTTCGACGAACTCGTTACTGTGGGCGGATCCGAGGGCATGAAGTGGAGTCGCGAACTCGCACAGAAGGAAGGGATCTTCACAGGGATCTCGGGTGGCTCGACACTCGCGGCCGCGATGAAAACGGCCGAGAAGGCGGAGAAGGGTTCCGTGATCCTGTGCATGCTTCCCGACACGGGGGAGCGCTATTTGAGTTCGCCGCTTTTCGACGGGATCGCCGAAGATATGTCCGACGAAGAGATCACGCTCTCGAAATCGACCCCTAATTTCCAGATGCCCGACTAATCTGACCGCATTTCGCGCCGGAGTCAGCGTCGAATGAAGACGTCCGCGAATTGGGCGAGCGAGTCGGTCTTCGCTTCGAGAGAATCAAAATTCGGGAGGCTGCGTAGCGTTCGGCTGAGTATTCGCACCATGCCGCGGCCGCTTCGTTAATTCCCACGAAAAAAGCCGAGTGGGGCCTGCTGTTCTGGCAAGGACTCCACTCGGCTTTTGCTTCGTCGGAGTACTGAGTCGGCTATCCGATTAGAACGACACGTCCCACTGTAGACGGATGCGGCCGTCTGAGGCGTGCTCGCCCAGCTCTGGGTCGTCGATGGACAAATCGGAGTAGTCCAGGGTCAACTTGTTGTTGTGACCATTGAAGAAATAGTTGGCCGCAAACGAGTACTCCTCACGGCCATTCTCCAGTGTGCGATCGACCGCGTTCGGCTCGTCTACCGAGGCGTAGCGCATAGCGAATTCGAGCTTCGGCGAAACGATCGGGAAGACGTGGTGGAAGAAATAGCCCGCTTGGGCGTAGCCACCCGTGAGTTTGCTCTTTGTACCGGCGGTGAGATCCGTCACGTCCTTCCAGTGGTACTCCTGCTGTGCCGAGAATCCACGCCATTTGAATGCGAACTCCTGCATGTACTGATCGATCTCAAACTGGGCATTCATGGCATCCTTCGGTTTCGCGAAACCATCGAGGTTCCCGCACCCTGAGGACGACCAACGCGTACACCGGCCCTTATGGGTCGCTCCCGCGAAGGCGAGGCTTCCGGTTGGCTTCTCTGTGTACTCAACATCGGTTTGGCGCCAGGGGAGATCGCGACCCAAGAAGTTCCACTGCAGGCGACCCATGTAGAGCATGTTGTCGTCGCTGTTCAGCACTCCGCGACCTTCGCCCGTGAAGACACCGGCCCAGTAACGCATGTCAGCGGGCGTGTCCTTGAATAGGTGTCCGCGGAGTTGAACGCCGACTTGGCGGTCGATCGTGAACACGCGGTTGGCGATCGATCGTTCGACGAACTGTTGACGGCCCGAGGAGTCAACGCGTTCGCGGTTGAAATCGATCTTCCACTGGCCCACCCGAAGTGTGGCCCAGTCGTACTTTGCCACGTCGATGCGATAGTCGATTACGCGTGCGCCCGAAGCGGAGCTGTCGTCACCCGCGTCACGGCTAGGCTGAAGGTCGACCTCAAAGTAGTACTGTAGCCAGGGGCGGTAGCCGTGGCCGCCGATCTTCATGCGCAGGCGTCGGGCTTCGAACGTGCTCTTGTCATCGTCGAAGCTCGAGACTTGGCGTGGATCACCGGTGAACGGATTGGTATAGCGCAACTGTGCGCGCCATTGCAGGTTGGTTTGGAAGTTGCCGTCGCGCGACTCGAAGCGGAACCCCTCGGGCCCGTAGCTCGTCTTCACCGGGAGGCTGTCTTCAACCTTTTTGGCAACTCGCTCAACAAAGACGCTGTCCTCGTCGTTCTCCAGTCGCTTGTTGACTGCGCGCTCAACAGCCGCATCGAGCTTTTCTTCGACGACAGCGTCCAATTGTGAGCCGATCGGGGCCGGCACCGCAGGGGCTGAGGGCTTGTCCCCGAGAATGTCTTCACTCGTGAGCGACTCGCGCGTCATGAGGTCGTCATACTGAGCCTGCGTGATGATTCCTTTACCGAGGAGAATGTCGAGCAGTGCCGTGTCGGCGGCGCTAGCTGGAGCCGAGACGGCAACCAGCGCGATCAACGAAGTGACGGTAACAAGGATGCGCAATTGTGAAAAAGGGGTCATCAAAATGGGACTCCTGAATAGTATCGAATGATTGTTGGGGCTGAGGACGATTCCTCGAGCCGATCTATGAACTTTTCGTTTAGCTTAGACTCTCAACCTATCCCCCCCTTATGTTAGGGAATCGTTAGCGATGGGGTCCTTAAGCTCTTAAGCGCGAATTAGTGCCGCAATCTCTATTGGTAATCGGGGACGGGTACCGATTATTCGCGTGCCTGGTGTGCTGGCCGATTCGCTTGCCCCCGTAGTGTCCCAAAATTGAGACGACCGTGGGACGGTCACGTCGTAGCGGGTTCGCCTTAGGGCGTGCCGCGCGATCCGTGGATATCCGAGTTAGCATTTGCCGATGATTCGGCCCCACCTACAGTTCCTGGTGGTCACGTTTGCTGTTGGGTGATCCGGCAATAACAAGACGCCATCGATTATCTCAGAACCGAGGGCCAAGTGCTTCGGGAGCATTTAGGTGGCAACGACCTGCGGTTGCACGGACGTGCAACGCCAACGCCTCGCCAGGGCGGCGTAGAAAGTTGGCCGCGGCGACCTTTGCCGGGCTCGACATTGAATCAGCCAAGGCGGTGCTTGTTGCGGTGTTGAACGAGGCGGAGAGGAGATTGGCGAAAACTGCGCAATTGACGGCGCCCATACTCCCCGTGGCCACGCAGCCCGCTCCCTGACCAACCACGGTGCTGTGCCACCATAAGCGTTCCGGCGCAGTCCCGAACTCGCTCGCGGTGCCGGGTACCGGCGCGACCAACTCGGTCATGCAACCGGCGCCGATCGCCTCTCCTGGACGCAACGGAAATGCAGAGAGCATGGTCGCGATGAAGAGAGCAGCCGTCAGCCTCGTGGTGAGTCGAGGGCGTGACCGGGCCGATCAATTCCGTGTGTCTATGTTTTGCATGCCGTCGCAGGTCTCAGGGTACTGGCCGGTGAGCAAGCACTTTTTCCGTCAGCGCGCTTTGCGCTCTTCGCGTTATCCATCATCGGGATGGGGGCCCGGCGTGTTGTTCATGTGGGATTGATGAGGTCGCCGACAAGCGCATGGACGGCGCAGCAGCTTACGATTGCGCCGCCGCCGGAAACTTTCCCCAAGTTTTCGGTTCGCGATCGAGACGTCGAATTAGGGCGCGACTTCGGTGACGTTGCGGCTGGAGCCGACATTCCTGTTGTTGACACACCGTACAACCCCCCAACGTGAATGCGCATTGAGAGTGGTTCCTAGGAAGCGTACGCCGTGAACGCCTCGACCATATTCTGGTCGTGACGGAGCGACAGATGCTGTCCGTCCTCTCGGAGTATTGCCGCTATCTCAATTTTTCTCGTCCTCATCAAGGGATCGAGCAACGAGTGCCGGAAGGGAGGGCAGCACGGTCAGATGAACAGATTCAAGTCGACGTAAATGTTATCGGACGCTGAAGCAGAAACGCGGGGGGCTTATCCGCGACCAACCTGGCAGACGCACCCCGCGGTCAGCGAATCACGCGCGTAGACCGTGCCCGTCGCTAGCGCTATGACCCCCAGGCAGTCGCAAGGAGTCGTTCCCGCAATGCCCGATGCCCACCACTTTCTTGGTCTCCAAGCCACACACAACCCGCACCGTTGGGTACTGCCGGTGGCGTCGAAAATTTGCGTTCATCGAGGGTTTCTTTTCGGTGGTTGTGGACTGGCCGCTGCGATTGCGGCTCTTGAAGCCACGACCAAACGTCCGGTCGTATGGGCGGCCGCTCAGTATCTGTCATTCACGCGCCCGCCTGCCGTTCTCGACATTGACGTCGTCGTGCCGGTAGAAGGGCACCACAACGCGCAGGCTCGCGCGGTCGGGCATGTGGGCGACAAGGAAATCCTGACGGTGAACGCCGCTCTAGGAACTCGCGAGCTCGCGTACGAAGGGACATGGGCGACAATGCCACAGGTTCCAGACGCCGCGTCTTGCGAACCGGTGCCGAGCTGGCCCGATGTCGGCGAAACCATCCACACCCGTGTTGAACTGCGCGCAGCCGCCGGACGCTTCGGCAAAGCCCAGAATGGCGCACCAAGCCCAGATGGACGTTCTGCCATGTGGGCACGTATTCCGGAAGGCCTCGAAGTCTCCGCTGCCATGCTCGCGGTACTTGCTGATTGGATGCCCTCAGGCATCGGCAATGCGATCGGACGATGGGCCGGTGGCAACAGCCTGGACAACACGATCCGAATCGTACGCCTGGTCCCCACAACGTGGGTCTTATGTGACATTCAAGTACACGCAGTCGCTGGCGGCTTCGGGCACGGTAGAGTGCACCTGTGGGCCGAAGACGGGACGCTGTTGGCGACCGCTAGCCAGTCGGTGATCGTGCGCCTGCACGACTCTGGGGAGCCCACCGCGCCAGCCGCATCCGGAGCCGTGGATTCAGGTGCCGCAAGTCGGCGGGTCTAGTGGAAATATTCTTCTTTTGCGCGAGCCATGCGTGCATCGAAAAAGGGCGGGTAAACCTACTCGTAGGCTTCCATCCTGATACCAACGTGTTCGCCGCGCGAGACGCCTTCGCGAAATTGGACGTGGTCACAAAAGCAGCGATTTCGAAACTGGGTTGGGTTCGTTATGGCATGTTGGGACCGCCACCGGACGGGTGCGCTCGCGAGGATTCCGATGTCGGGCTAGCTCCGGATGGAACCCTGTATATTCGTGTGGCGATCGCCTGCGGAAAGGAGCGTTCAACATCGAAAGAGGGCCCTGCCATCGTCATTGCCTACTACAAAGTTGGGACTGACGACCTGCTTGAACGCCTACCGGACAACGCCCCGGTCCCCGAACTACCACCCGAGTAGCGACTCGCAGTAGGGTCGAGGATCGGCAGTACTATCCGTTACCGCTCGGTATTTTGAGTTTGGGAGTCAGCGGATAGGTTATTCAAACACCCCACCTCGTTAGACGCATGTAGCTCCCACATGTAAATGTCCGGTTTCTCCCGGGTCGACAGAATGCCTGGGTCGCGTCCGTGGTTCGCTGCCCACGGTTGATGATGGCCGGTTGGCGCGGCTGGTGGAAACCGGAGATGAAACGCGGCGCCGGGCATTTGTCGGGCGCGCTGGACTATGCCGACGCGCAGCTTTGCCCCGACGACGCTGACTACTTAGATCGCGACCAGGGCATTCCGCACTTGAAAGGCATTCCTTGTCGCATTGAGAAAATCGCGGCGGGCCAAGAGTCGGCGTCGTGAGCACACAAGGCGATGATTACAAAACTCGTGTTCGTCGGGCCAAGATCACTATGTGGCTGGGGCGGCGTGCATCGCGCGACACGGGGCTTATCGACCGGCTGTGTCGGCGACTGCTCAACAAAGTGTCCAGCCCGATCCTGAGAACGACTTCATGTATGACGAAATGATCGAATCTGATCTCGGTTTCGATCCGGAAGAGCTGGCGCGTTATCAGCGCGGGGAATCCGATTGAAGAGCTTCTTGGTGGGAACGCGTCACCCGAGTCGCGCTAACGCTGCAACGAAAACAACGCGCGCGGGCCGTTAAGCCCCTTCAATTCGTAATCGCCGCGATTGCGGAAGACGAAGGCAGAGTCGACCAACAAGCCGCAGGTCGTGCCCGAGAGCAGAACCTCGCCGGCTTCGGCCAAGTCGGCGATGCGAGCGGCCGTGTGAACGGCAATGCCGCGCGCCTGCCCGCCATCCAAAACGATATCACCGGTGTTAACGCCGGTTCGCACACGCAATCCGAGTTCGGCAACGGCCGGGTCCATCGCCGCTGCGGCTTGCACGGCGCGCGCGGCGCCATCAAAGGAAGCGAGAAACCCGTCACCTAACGTGGCCAGTTCACGCCCGCGGTGGCGGTCGATCACCGAACGAATGTTCTCGTTATGGCGGCGAACAAGATCGGCCCAGGCCTGGTCTCCAATACGCGACAACGTCGCGGTTGAGCCGACAATGTCGCTAAACACCAGGGTCGCCAGCACATGCTCGCCAATTTCTGTTTCCGCGCGCCCGTATTCGTGAGCGCTGTTGAACTCGACCCAACGCACGGTTTCCTCACCAACCACCCATGCGTCGTGGCCGGGCGGAATCTCGTAGGCGTCGCCGGGGCCGATCGTCATCTCGGTCCCGTCATCCATGCGCACAACCAAACTGCCTTCGATCGCGTAACCGATATGGCGGTGGTGACAGGTCGTGGTTCCCACGATCGGTCCGACATCGCGAGACCAGCGCCAACCGGGTTCAAACACGAAATAACCGACCGCAAGTTCGTCGAGGCGAACCAGATCCATACGACCGTTGGGGAACGCTCGGACCTCATCTGGGGTCGAAAGGTTCTTGCGTTGTAGGCGGGGCATTCGCCTATCGTGCTGGGAGAACGCTGCTTCAGCAAGCGTTTCGGGGAACGCCGTGGGGCTGTATTCGACACCGCGGATAGGTACTTCAAACGCCCTCCCCCTGCAGAACCAGCGTCCGATAACGTAATTTACGTCGCGGATAGAACGCCTGGGCCGCGTCCGTGTTTCGCTGCCCACGGTTGATGCTGGCCGGTTGGCGCCCAGCGCTTCGACACCACTTCTCCCGTTCTCGACGACAAACACTTTTTGGACCCAGGTCACAGTAGCTTCAGATGCCAAACCGTTGCCCGCCGCGCCGCGACATTCTCCAATGCCCCCCCAGCCCCGTCGCCCATTTGCCCGTTTGGGCTGGCCGAGAACGTTCGAGGTGCCACTGCAGTTTGCCCACTAA
Organism: Binatia bacterium; assembly: GCA_047611725.1. Lineage (GTDB taxonomy): Bacteria > Desulfobacterota > Binatia > UBA1149 > CAITLU01 > JBLFWR01. The sequence continues at coordinate 28,029 of JBLFWR010000030.1, forward strand.
TGGGGCGTTCAATTACTACCTTGAATTGT